>JBKBXK010000087.1:0-8062 GCA_046314095.1 Thermaurantiacus sp.
AACGAATCCCAACAGACGCACCTTGTCGCGTGCCGGGCTTGCGGCCACCGCGCGGGCAAGTTCTTCGTCCAGCGGCCCGCGCCCGGCATAGAGCAGCTCTGCGCCAGGATGCTGGGCAACAACACGCTCGAACGCGGCAAGCGACTCCAGAACGCCTTTTTCCGGGTCGATCCGCCCGATGCTCAGGAACCGGATCGGCTCCTCGTCGCCCCGCGTCGGCAACGGCGCCTGACCAAACAGATCGAACGGCGCGCCACAGGGGATCACGCTGACCCGCTCGGGCAATCCGAACGGCCGCAGCAGGTCCAGCTGGAACTGGCCCACCGCCACCAGCTCGGCAAGACGCGGCAGGGTCCGGCGCAATGCCGCGCAATAGGAGCGCTGCCGCAGCAGTGCCGATACGTCTCGGCCATGTACCTGCGCCACGACGGGAAGCGCGTCCCCCACGGCCGCCACGACGGGGATGGCGGTCCAGGCGAAGTGGCAGAAAACCGCCTCCACCCCTGCATCGAGAATCTGCGCCCGCAGCCGCTGGCGCGCCGCCGCGCCCGGAACATGGCCCGCTGCAAGGCCAAGCCGCCGTGCCTGGCGCTGCCGCCAGTCTGGCCGCTGCGGGTCGCCCGCAGAAAGTTCCACGAATTCCAGCCCGTCCGGCAGCGCGGTGCCGCCCTCGCGCCTGCCCCACGCCATCACCACCGGTTCGATGCGCCGGAAATGTGTCAGTTGGCGCACCATCCAGATTTCAGACGGGATGCCGAACTCGGTCGTGATCACCGCGACGCGGCGCGCCATGCCCGTTCCTTCCTTTCGCCGCTTCCTGCTGGCTGCAGCCGTTGCGGGGCTTGCCTCGGCAAGGGGGGCGGTGCAACTGCGCGCGCCATGGATCGAGGCCAACAGCCAAGCCCCCGCGTCTCGGTTGTGATCCCGGCCTTCAATCGCGAAGCGACGATTCGGGGCGCAATCGAAAGCGTGCTGCGCCAGACGTTCACCGATTTCGAGCTGATCGTGGTCGATGATGGCTCCACCGATCGCACGGTCGAAGTCGCCCGCGCTGTCCCGGATCCGCGCGTGCGGGTGATTGCGGTCGGCACAAATCGCGGCATCTCCGCCACGCGCAACCGGGGTATCGCCGAAGCGCAGGCGCCGTGGGTGGCCTTTCAGGACAGTGACGACGAGTGGCTTCCGGAAAAGCTCGAGCGGCAGCTGGATGCGCTGCATCCGTTCGGCGACACCTGTGTCGCAGCCTTCTGTGGTTTGCTGACCATCGGCGGGCTTGATTCGCCGGCGACCGGCCGCACGAGCCTTTCCTACACGCCTGCCCCGCATATCCCCTGCCGGAGTGGCGACATCCTTCACGAGCTCATGAAGACCAGCTTCGTCAGCACCCAGACGCTGGTGGCCCGAACCGCCGATCTCCGCGCGATCGGCGGCTTTGATGAAGAGCTGGCCTCGATCGTCGATTGGGAGGTGGCGCTCCGGCTGGCAGCGCGCGGCCCGTTCGCCTTTGTCGACGAGCCGCTGGTGCTGCAGCGCTTCTCCGCCAACTCCATCACCCGCGATCCGCTGAAGCGGGTTCGCTCGCAGACCCGTATCGTCGAGAAGCACCGCGATCTGTTCGCGCGCGAACCCGCTGTTCTGCAGCGCCACTATCTGATGCTCTCCGGTGGCTGGCGCCGGCTTGGCCACATGGCGGAAGCGCGCCACTACGCAGCGCGCGCCCGCGAGATCCGCCTGCTCGATCCCCGCACCCTTCTGTCGTCGGCGCGTGCCCTTGCGGGGTCGGTCCTTCCTGGCTCCGGGCCCGGCCCCGCAAAGGCGCCATGAACCGCACCCCCGCCGGGGAAACGGGGCCGGGCACCCGGCTCGAACTGCGCCACATCGGCCTGCTGCTTGGGCTTGGCGCCTTCACGCTTCTGCGGATGCTGCCCGCGCCGGCAGGCATGCCGCCGGAGGCCTGGGCCGTTGCCGCACTTGTCATCCTGATGGCGACCTTCTGGTTCACCGAGGCACTGCCCATCGCTGCAACCGCGATGCTTCCGTTCGTGATCCTGCCGCTGATGGGAATAGCCTCCACGCGCGAGGTCGCCGGCCAATATTATTCGCCGATCATCTTTCTTGTGCTCGGCGGTGCGATCGTTGCAGTCGCAGTCGAGAAATACGGCCTGCATCGTCGCATCGCGCTCGGCCTCGCCGCGCGCAGCCCGGCAAGTCTTGCCGGCGTGCTGGCCGCCTTCATGGCAGCGACGGCGCTCATTTCCACCCTCATCTCCAATACCGCAACCACCCTCATCATGATGCCGGTCGCGATTGCCCTTCTCGCCGCGCTCCCGGGCGTGGTTGGCGAGGAGGCGGAGCGACGCTTTGCCCCCGTCCTGATTCTTGGCGTCGCCTATGCCGCCAACATCGGCGGGCTTGCGACACTGGTTGCATCGCCCACCAACGCGATTGCCGCCGGCATCATCGAGCGCAGCCTCGGTCTCCGTGTGACCTTTCTTGATTGGGCGCTGTTCGGGGTGCCGCTCGCCATCGTGTCGCTTCCGGTCACCATCGGTGCCTTGATGCTGGTGGGCCGCGTGGCGAACACGCGGCTCGATCCGCGCCCGCTCCTCGATGCAATCGGCAAACCCGGCCCACTCACCGGGCCTCAGCGCCGGCTGATCCCGCTTCTGGGACTGCTGTTGTTCGGCTGGCTGGTGCTGCCCTTTTTCAAGGCACCGCTCGGGCTGGAGGCGGTCGATGATGCAATGGTCGCCATCATCGTGGCGCTGCTCCTGTTCGTGGTTCCGGCCGGCGGCGGCGGCCCCATCCTGAAATGGGCGGACACGAAGCGGGTCCCCTGGGATGTGCTCTTGCTGTTCGGCGGCGGGCTGGCGCTTGCCACCTTCATCGCCGATTCGGGCCTTGCCGACTGGCTGGGCACCCAGCTTTCCGGCTTCGCCCAGCTTCCGCCCTGGGCACTCGCCATGATTGCCGTTGCCATCATGCTGCTGGTCACCGAGTTCGCAAGCAATGTGGCAACTGCCTCGGCGTTCATGCCGGTGGTTGCGGCGGTCGCGGTGGAAACGGGGGTGAACCCGCTGCCCCTGATGATGGCAGCGGCACTCGCCCCCACCTGGGGCTTCATGATGCCGGCCGGCACCGGCCCCAATGCGATTGCCTTTTCCACCGGCCGCGTTCCGATCCGGCAGATGATCGGCACCGGCTTTATTCTCGATCTGGCCGGAATCCCGCTGATTGTCGGCACCTGCTTCCTCGTCGCCGCGCTGCTGGGCTGAGCGCGGGATTTGCACGGCCACCTGTGCTTGGCTAGCACCCGGCCCATCGACAAGAAACTGCGGCGGAGTGGGGGCGGATGAAGATCCTGGCAGGCAACAGCAACCCGAAGCTTTCCGAGGATATCGCCCGCTACCTCGAAATGCCGCTCACCGACGCAAGCGTGCGCCGCTTTGCCGATGAGGAGATTTTCGTCGAAATCCAGGAGAATGTGCGCGGCGAAGATGTGTTCGTCATCCAGTCAACCTCGGCGCCCGCCAACGACAATCTGATGGAGCTGCTCATCTGCATCGATGCGCTGCGCCGCGCATCGGCCAAGCGGATTACCGCCGTTCTGCCCTATTTCGGCTATGCCCGGCAGGATCGAAAGCCGGGGCCGCGCACGCCGATCTCGGCAAAGCTCGTCGCCAACCTCATCACCGTGGCCGGCGCCAACCGCGTGCTCTCGGTCGATCTCCACGCCGGGCAGATTCAGGGGTTCTTCGATATCCCCACCGACAATCTCTACGGGGCGCCGGTGATTGCAGCCGATATCCAGGCCCGCCACCCGGTCAGCAAGGGCGACCTCACCGTGGTTTCCCCCGATGTCGGCGGCGTGGTGCGCGCCCGGGCGCTGGCAAGGCGGCTGGAGAACGCCCCGCTTGCAATCGTCGACAAGCGCCGCGAGCGGCCGGGCGAATCCGAAGTCATGAACATCATCGGCGATGTGAACGGCCGATTCTGCGTCCTCATCGACGATATCGTCGATTCTGCTGGAACGCTCTGCAATGCCGCCCATGCGCTGAAAGAAGCGGGCGCAAGCGGCGTGGTGGCCTATGCGACCCACGGTGTCCTTTCCGGCGGCGCGGTTGCCCGGGTGGAGGGGTCGGAGCTTGAAGAGCTGGTCGTCACCGACACCATCGCGGCGACGCCGGCGGCCGAATCAGGGGCCAAGCTCCGCATCCTCACCATCGCGCCCCTGATAGGCGAAGCCATCCGCCGCATCGCCGACGAGAGCTCGGTGTCGAGCCTCTTCGACTGACGCAGATGCCTGCGCCCATCCTCGTCGTGGGCGGCGGGCATAACGGCCTCGTCTGCGCCTGGCGGCTGGCGCGGTCCGGCCATGCGGTCACGCTGCTCGAGGCCAATGAGGTCGTCGGCGGCTGTGCCGTCACCGAAGAGTTCGCGCCCGGCTTTCGCAACAGCGTGGCAAGCTACACGGTCAGCCTGCTTCGGCCCGAGATCATGGCGGCGATGGAGCTTCCGCGGCACGGCCTTCGCATCCTTTCCCGGCCGGTCGGCAACATGCTTCCCACCGAGGATGGCCGGGCGCTGCGCATCGGCGGGCAGGTGAACAGCCAGGCCGAGATTGCCCGCTTCAGCGCGCGCGACGCCGCCCGCTGGCATGGCTATGGCCAGAGATTGGGGCAGGTGGCCGACGTGCTGCGGCGGATGGCACTGCGCCCGCCGCCGGCCTTGCGCCGCGGCGCTGCCGGCTGGCTCGATCTCCTGCGGGAGGCGCCGCAAGCGCTGGGCCTGTCCGCCGAGGCACGGCTCGATCTCTTCGATCTCCTCACAGGCTCCGCAGCGCGGTTCCTTGATCGCTGGTTCGAGGGGGAGGCGCTCAAGGCATGCCTTGCCTTCGATTCGGTTGTGGGCACCTGGGGCGCGCCTTCGACGCCGGGCTCGGCCATCGTCCTTCTCCACCATGTCTTCGGAGAGGTGAACGGGGTGAAGGGCGCCTGGGGGCATGCCGTGGGCGGCATGGGCGCGATCACGCGGGCCATGTCGGCTGCCTGCCGCGAGGCCGGTGTCCGCATCCGCACCAGTGCCCGCGTGGCCCGCGTGCTGGTGGTCGGCGGGCGTGCGGTGGGTGTGGCGTTGGAGAGCGGCGAGGTGCTGCCGGCGCGCGCCATCGCAGCCGCGCTGCCCCCAAAACTGCTCTTCACCCGCCTGCTCGCGGCCGAGGATGTGCCGGAAGCGGTTGCGCATCGCCTGCGTGGCTATGCCTCCGGCTCGGCAAGCTTCCGCATGAATGTGGCGCTCTCGGCACTGCCACGGTTCACCGCCCTGCCAGAGCCGGGGCCGCATCTTTCGGCGGGCATCATCCTCGCGCCGTGCATGGATTATATGGAACGCGCCTTCGCAGAATCGAAACTCACCGGCTGGTCGCGGCAGCCGGTCGTGGAGATGCTCATTCCCTCCACGCTCGACGACGGCCTCGCCCCGCCCGGCGCCCATGTCGCAAGCCTGTTCGCGCAGCATTTCGCGCCGCGCCTGCCCGATGGTCGCAGCTGGGACGAGGCGAAGGGCGATGCAGCCGACGCGATCCTTGATGTCGTGGAGCAGTTCGCGCCAGGTTTCCGCAAGCTCGTTGTGTCGCGGCAGATCCTGTCACCGCTCGATCTCGAGCGCCGCTTCGGCCTGGTCGACGGCGACATCTTCCACGGCGCCCTCACGCTCGATCAGCTTTGGGCGGCGCGGCCATGGCCGGGGGCCGGGCGCCATGCAACCGCGATCGCCGGCCTCTACGTTGCCGGCGCGGGCGCGCACCCGGGCGGCGGCGTCTCCGGCGCGCCCGGCTGGAACGCTGCGCAGGTGATCCAGAGCGGGCTTGGAACACGCGGCGATTGACGAAGCCCGGGCGCCGCCCGACAGGGGCTTCGCCGAACGACCGGGGCAGGGGACGATGACCGACGCGATGCCGTTTCGCCATGTGCTGATGACACGCTTCAACCTGGCGACCCCGGGCAAGGAAAGCGATATCCGCAATCGCCCAGGCTGGCTGGCCGAGCGGTTCGACCTGTTCGAACGCTACTGCCTGCCGTCGGTTGCCGCGCAGGGCGCGCATGCCTTCGACTGGATCATCTATTTCGACGAGGGGACGCCCGAGCCCTTCCGCAGCCGGATTGCCGCGTGCCAGCAGGTTTTTCCCTTCCACGCCTATTTCACCGGCCTGTTTCCAGGCAGCGGCTGGCCGCGCTCGGTCCGCGAGGTGCTGGGCGTGGAGGATGGCCTCCTTCTTTCCACCCGGCTCGACAATGACGATGCCCTGGCGTCGGATTTCATCGCGCGGCTGCATGCCGCCGTGGTCGCGGGCGGGCTGGCGCCCGGCTCATGGAACGTCCGCAACGGCTTCGTGGTCGGCAGCACACGCGTCTATACGCTCGCGCACCCGGCCAATCCCTTTTTCTCCTTCCTGGAGCCGGTTGGCCCGAAGCTCCGGACCGCGCCATCGATTCTCCACCTCGACATCGCAGATCACGGCCCAGTTCATCAGATCGAGGGCCCCGGCGCCTGGGCGCAGATGGTCCACGGCGGCAATGTCTCCAACAAGTTGCGCGGCCGGCTCGTGGATCCCTCGGCGCTCGCCGGCCGCTTTCCGCCAGCGGTCACGGAGGGGCTGGCGCCCGTGTCGGCCGGCACGCTCCTTCTGGAGCGCGCGCTTGCCGAGCCGGCGCGGCGCCTGCGAGACTTCGCGTCGGAATCGCGGCACGCACTGTCGAAGCGGCGCGCGCGGGGCAACTAGCTCGGCGCGCGCACCGTCAAGAGCATGAGGAATCCGCTGCCCAAGAGCAGCAGCACCATGGCAAGCCCGCCCTGCTGGCTCTGGAACCACAGCGTGCCCAGTGCCACCAGCAGCGGCCCCAGCCACATCGTTGCTGTTCCGGAAAGGGCATAGAGGCCGAAGAAGGTGCCAAGCCGCTCCGTCGGCACCAGCCGCGTCAGAAGGGTGCGCGAACTGGCATAGGCGGCGGTGATCGAGATGGCCGAGATGCCAGCGATGCCGATGAACCCAAGCTCTGGCCAGGTGGTGAAGAACGGCCCGGCCCAGAGCCCGTGCGCCACCGGCCCGATGACGATGCCTGCCAGCCGGTCCGGCCCGGAGGTGAGCAGCGCGATGAGCACGAGCGAGGTGACGCCGATAGCCAGCAGCACCGCGCCCTTCGGCCCCAGCCGCCGGTCGAGCGGTGCCGCAAGAAACCCGCCCGCCACTGCCATCACCGATAGGAGAATGCCATAGGCGAGCATTTCCAGCGTGCCCCAGCCCATCACGCCAGCGGCAAGGACGCCGCCGAACAGCAGCAGCGCCGTCTTGCCATCCACATAGAGCATGCGCGCAAACAGGAACTTCGCTGCTTCCCGTTCGCGCCTGAGCTCGCCCAGCATTGACAAGAGATCGCCCATTGCGGCCCGGGCCGCGATGCCGAGCCGCATGCCCGTTGCGGGCGCGTCGGGCACGAACAGGAGAATGAGCGAGAGACCGATGAGAAGCGAGACGGCAACGACCGGGCCCGTCATCCGCGCCGGCTCATGCGCGGCCTGGTCGATCCCGAACAGCGGCGCGGCTGGAACCCAGCCCCAGTCGACGGTGCCGGGAAGCGCAAACCCCCAGAGAAGCACCACCAGCATCAGCACCGAGACAAGGTTGCCAAGCGCCAGACCAAGGCCCGAGGCCTCCGAGGAACGTGCGCCGGCTGCCGGCACCAGCAGCGCATTGTGGAACAGCTCGGTCCACGCAAAGAGGATCGACTTGCCGGCAACGATTGAAAGGAACAGTGCCGCGCCGATGGGGCCATCCGGCATGACCCACCACATCGCTGCGTAGAGCGGCACCATCCCGAGCACCGTGAAGGTCAGCGGGGGTTTCCGCCGGCCGAGCCTGTCCACCAACAGGCCCATGAGGGGCGCCGTCAGCGCCACCGCCCAGCCGGCGATCTGCCCGGCGGTGGCCACCAGCGCCTGGCCCTCGACCGGCGTCGCGGCCACCTGCGCCACATAATAGGGCATGAACACATAGATGGTGATC
>JBKBXK010000088.1:0-7963 GCA_046314095.1 Thermaurantiacus sp.
CTGGTTATGCACGAGAAGGTGGCCGATGTCGCGGTGTTCGGCGTGCCCGACGAGGAGCTGGGCGAAGCCGTGAAGGCGGTGGTGCAGCCGCGTGACTGGGCGGATGCCGGGCCGGCACTCGAGGCGGAGTTGATCGCCTATGCGCGGGCGCGACTGGCGGACGTGAAATGCCCCAGGAGCGTCGACTTCCTCGCCGAGCTGCCCCGGCACGAGACCGGCAAGCTTTACAAGCGCATCCTGAAGGACCGCTACTGGGCGGACGCGAAGGCGCGCGCCACCGGTCAGGACATGGCGCCGACGGCGTGATCCGCGCCTTCCTTCTCCTTCTGACGCTGTTGGCAGCGGCGCCCGCTGCCGCCCAGCAGGGCCGCGCGGCCGCGCCCGCGCCGGAGCCGCTGACGCCGCTGATGTGGGAGATCCGCAAGGGAGACGCGCGGGTGACGCTGTTCGGAACGGTCCACGCGCTCCCCCGCGGGGTCAACTGGTTCCGTCCGCACGTGGTGGAGGCGCTCGATGCCGCCGATGTGCTGGTGCTCGAGACGCGGGTGCCGGACGGGCCGGGGATGGCCCCGGAGATGCTGCGGCTGGCACGCCTTTCCGCACCGCGGCCGGTCCTGGAACGGGTTCCTCCGGAATGGCAGGCGCGGCTCAACGCCGAGCTGCTGCGGCTGAAGCCCATGCCGCTCGAATGGATGAAGACCTGGTTCATCGCCGTGACGCTGGTGAATCTCGAGGCGGAGCGGAACGGCTTCTCGCCCGCCATCGGCGTCGAGGCGGTGCTGACCGAGCGGGCCCGGATGCGCAGCAGGCAGGTGCGGGCGCTCGAGACGCTGGAAGAGCAGCTCAACTTCTTCAATGCGCTTTCCGAGGCCGATCAGCAGCAGCTGCTGATCGCGACCATCGAGCGGATGGGGGAGGCGCGCGCGCGATCGAACCAGCTGGTGCAGGACTGGCTTGCAGGCCGGGCCGATGCGCTGGCGATGCTCGTGGCAAGCGACTTCGAACGCTCGCCAATGCTGGAACAGATGCTGTTGAAGGACCGGAACGAACGCTGGGCGGCCTGGATCGCGAAGGAGATGCAGACGCCGGGGCATCGCTTCGTGGCAGTGGGCGCCGGCCATTTCATCGGCCGGCACAGTGTGCTCGAGAAGCTGAAGCGCCATGGCCTGGAGGCACAGCCGGTGATGCCGCCACCACCACCGCGCCGCACGCCGCGCCGGCGCTGATCGTTCAGAAGTCTGCCTTCACCCCGCCCAGGAAGGCCCGCGGGAGGCCCGGGCGGAAGCCGGAGGGGCGAAGCGCGACATTGTAGGTGGCATCCGTCAGGTTGGTGACTGTGCCGAACAGCCTGAGACCGGGCAACAGTTCATAACGGGCGGCGAGGTCTATCACCACCCGATCATCGATCCGGTCGTCTTCCCGGATCGGCCCGCGCCCGGCGGTGTTCCGCGCCGCCGACTGGAAGTTCAGGAGGCCGTTGAGACTGAACCTTTGCAGCTCCAGCCCCAGGCCGAAGCTCAGTTGGTGGCGCGGCGCATAGGGGAACGAATCGCCTGCATTGACGGTTCCCCATGGTCCGAAACCGCTGGTGAAGCTGGACTGGAACCGGGAATCGAGAAGCGTGTACACGAGCATGACCGGGAGCGCGAAGCCGTGCGTTTCAAGCCCTGCAAGCCGCGTCTGCGCGGTGACCTCGACACCGGCAACGCGGGCCTTGCCGCCATCGAATTCCTGTCCGATGTCGCAGCCGCCGCCCGTGGAGGCAGTGCATACGCCGACGAGATTGTCGTAGGCGTTGAGAAAGCCCATCACTTCAACGCCGGCGCGCGGGGTGCCGTATCGCAGCCCGGCCTCGTAGTTCCAGCTTGTCTCGGCGCTGGCAGTGGCACCGGGGGCCGGATTGCGGAATCCGCGATGCGCGCCGCCGACAAGGCGGAAGCCACGGCCAAGGTCGACCGTTGCACCAACCCCCGGAATCCAGACATCGACGCCCGTATCGGTCTGCTGGGTTGGCGCGACGCGGCCTGGGTCATTCGCGGCCCAGCGTGTCTGGCGCAGCCGGATTCGCTCGTAGCGCAGCCCCGGGGTGAGGCTGAGCGGACCGGCCTCGATGGTGTCGCGGACATAGAACGACCAGGCGCGCGCTTCGCCGATCCGGTTGTCCTGGCTGCCGGGCGCACCCGGCATCGCGAGCTGCAGCGTTCCGTTCACGTTGGTGTAGCGGTCGTCCTGCTGGAACCTGTCCTCGCTATCCTCATGGTAGCGGACGGAGGCCTCCAGTCGATGCGAAAGGCCACCGGTTGCAAATCGGGTGACGGCGACCAGCTGCGCGCCCCTGGCGTCGTAGACACGGTTGTTGTTCCGCACACGCAGCGCGCCGGTCCGCCCGACGAAGCCGGTGGTGCCGCGGATGTCGGCAAGCTCGGTCGCGAAGCTGGCGGGCCGCAGCAGGATGTTGGACAGCGAACTCCAGCCCGTGTCTGCGGCGTTGCGGACATCCTGAAGCTTGTACCAGGCGCGGCTCGTGTCGCGGATATAGCCGATGGCGGCGAGCTCGAAGCGGTCGGTTGGCGCAAAGCGGTAGGAGAGCTGCCAGAAATCCTGGCGCACGTTCATCTGGTCCACCTGGCTGCCGACGTAGCGCCGGCGCGGATCGGAGAGAAAATCGGCGCGGGTGAGCCCGAGGTAGGTCTCGTCGGACGTCTCTTGAAAGCGCTGAAACCGCAGTTGCACATCGTGCCGCCCGTCGGCGGTCCTGAGACCGGCTTTCAGCACCATGTCCGTGATGTCGTAACCGGTGTCGCCCCCCGGACCGTCCAGTCGCTTGAAGCCGTCAGACCGTTCCCACAAACCTTCCACGAGGACACCGGCCTCAAGACCCTGTGAGACCGGGAACCAGCCGCCCAGATTGCCATGGGCGCGCAGGGTGCCGAAGGTCCCGCCCAGAAGATCGGCATGGCCGCCCAGCTGTCCGTCACGCTCGGGGATTGGCGTGGACAGGAACGTGACCGCACCGCCGACAGTCAGGGGACCATATTTGATGGCGGCCGGGCCTTTGGCGACCTCGACGGCGGAGATCCGCGCCAATCGCGGGAAATAATAGGCTGCGGGCGCGGCATAGGGCGCGGGCGCCACCAGAACGCCATCCTCCATGATGGCGACGCGCGCGGAGCGATCCGAACCGGAGCCGCGGATCCCGATGTTCGGGCGCAGCCCAAAGCCTTCCTCCTCCTGCAGGACGAGGCCCGGGATCACCCGCAGCACCCGGTTCACGTCCGCCTGGGCGAAAACGGCCAGATCCTTGGCATCGAGGCGATGCACGGAGCCGCCGACGTCGAAGGTCTGTTCGCGGTTGGCCGTGACAAGGATGATCGGGATCGCGCTGGCATCGAGACCGGGTTCGGCGGCGTCTGCCATGTCGCCGGCATGTCCGGCTGTTGATGGAACAAGGACTGCGAGGACGGCGAGGCTGGCAGCGGTGCGCGGATGACGCCGAAGTGGCAGCACGAAGGACCCCTTTTGCAAATCGTTCGCGATTGCGGCTAGCGATCCTGCGAGTGCCTCGCAAGAGAAAAATTGCGAGCGATTTTCAATTGCGACGCGACTGTTCCGGTTTGCGAGGCGCTTCCCGATCGCGTGTTCCCGGCCGGGGTTGCGACTCCCCGGTCGCTCGGCTATCGGCCCCGCTTCGCCGGCGGCACCCTGGAGGCGGCCGGCCCATTTGCTTGGAGAGAGAATATGTCAGACGTGCTCACGCTTGCGGCGGAGCCACGCGCGCGCATCGGCAAGGGAGCCTCGCGCGCCACCCGTCGGGAAGGCCGGGTTCCGGCCGTAATCTATGGTGCGGGCGAGCCGCCGCTGTCGATCCATATCGAGGAAAAGGCGCTGGTGAAACAGCTCCAGGCCGGCCACTTCATGACCTCCGTCGTCGAACTCGCGGTGGACGGCACGCCCCATCGGGCGCTGCCGCGCGATGTCCAGTATCACCCGGTGACCGACCGGCCGCTGCATGTCGATTTCCTGCGAGTCGGCGACGACACGATGGTGGCGGTCGAAGTGCCGGTGCGCTTCGTGAATGATGAGGCCTCCCCCGGCCTGAAACGCGGCGGGGTGCTCAACATCGTCCGCCATGAAGTCGAGCTTCGCTGCCCCGCCGGCAGCATCCCGGAGGATGTGGTGGTGGACCTGACCGGCTTCGAGGTCGGTGATTCCATCCATATTTCTGTGGTGACACTGCCCGAGGGCGTGAAGCCGGTTGTCGACCGGGATTTCACGATTGCGACCCTCGTTGCGCCCTCTGGCCTCAAGTCCGAGGAGGCTGCGGCCGGCGACGGCGAGGCGGAGGCCGGGGCCGAGGCCGAAGGCTGAGCCATGCGGGTGTTCGCCGGGCTGGGAAACCCCGGTCCGGCCCACGCCGGGCAGCGCCACAATGTCGGCTTCATGGCGGTCGATGCGATCCACGCCCGCCACGGTTTCGCGCCGTGGCGGGCACGGTTTCAGGGCCTGGTTGCCGACGGCAGGCTGGATGGCATGAAGTGCCTGTTGCTGAAGCCGATGACCTTCATGAACGAGAGTGGCCGGTCGGTGGGCGAGGCGCTGCGGTTCTTCAGGCTCGGGCCGGACACGCTGACCGTCTTCTATGACGAGCTCGATCTGGATCCGTTGCGGGTGAAGGTGAAGGTCGGCGGCGGCAATGCCGGGCACAACGGCCTGCGTTCGATCGACCGGCATGTGGGACCGGGCTATGCGCGGGTACGGATCGGCATTGGCCATCCGGGTGACCGGGAGCGGGTGACCGGCCATGTGCTGGGCGACTGGGCGAAGGACCAGCACCCCGCGCTGGAGCGGCTGCTGGACGATATCGCTGCGCTTGCGCCACTTCTGGCGGCGGGCGACCACGCGCGCTTCATGAGCGACCTCGCGCTCAGGCAACAGGAGGGGTAGGATGGGGTTTCGGTGTGGCATCGTCGGGTTGCCGAACGTCGGCAAGTCGACACTCTTCAATGCGCTGACGCAGACGGCCGCCGCGCAGGCAGCCAACTACCCGTTTTGCACCATCGAGCCGAATGTGGGGCAGGTGGACGTGCCCGACCCGCGCCTTGACGAGATCGCCCGGGTGGCCGCCTCTGCCCGCATTGTGCCAACGCAGCTGGCTTTCGTGGACATCGCCGGCCTGGTGCGCGGTGCATCGAAAGGGGAGGGTCTGGGCAACCAGTTTCTCGCCAACATCCGCGAGGTCGACGCCATCATTCATGTGCTGCGCTGCTTCGAGGACCCTGACGTGACCCATGTCGATGGCCGCGTGGACCCGGTGGCGGACGCGGAAACGGTGACGACCGAGTTGATGCTGGCCGATCTCGAGAGCCTCGAGCGCCGCGTGCCCAGCCTGCAGAAGAAGGGCCAGGCCGGGGACCGCGAAGCGAAGGTGGCGGCGCGGATCCTGGGCGAGGCGCTGGACCTGTTGCGGGCCGGGAAGCCCGCGCGGCTGGCGGTGGCGAAGGACCCCGAGGAGGCCCGCCATCTCGCCCAGGCGCAACTGCTCACGACCAAGCCGGTGCTCTATGTGTGCAACGTCGCGGAGGGATCGGCTGCCAGCGGCAACGCCTATTCCGCGCGGGTGGCAGAGATGGCGGCGGCGGAAGGCGCTGGAAGCGTGGTTGTGTCTGCTGCGATCGAGGCCGAGATCGCAGCGATGGCGGCCGAGGAACGCGCGGAGTTCCTGGCCGAACTGGGCCTTTCGGAAACCGGCCTCGCGCGGGTGATCCGGGCGGGCTACGACCTTCTCGATCTCGTCACCTTTTTCACGGCCGGGCCGAAGGAGGCGCGCGCCTGGACGGTGCCGCGCGGCAGCACGGCGCCCGAGGCAGCGGGCGCGATCCACACCGATTTCCAGCGCGCCTTCATCCGCGCGGAGACGGTCGGCTGGAAGGAGTATGTTTCGCTCGGCGGCGAGGCGCGGGCCCGCGAGGCCGGGCGGCTCCGGGCCGAGGGCAAGACCTATGTTGTTGCGGACGGCGATGTGATGCACTTCCTGCACGGCGCCTGAGGCCTCCGCCGCTTGACTTTGCGCAGGCGGCGCCGGGAAGGTCGCGCATGGCCTCGATAGATCGCGTGATGCGTCTGCGCTCGGAGCTTGAGGCGCGGCTGTTGCGCACATCGGTGCTGGCAACCATCCTCATCGCCTCGCTTGGCGTCGGGCTGGGCCTGCTCTCCGGCTCGACAGCAATCGTGTTCGACGGGTTCTTCTCGGGCGTCGATGCGGTCGTCACATGGCTGACGCTGGTGGTTGCGCGCCTGATTCCCGAAGGCGGGTCGCGCCGCTTCCAGTTCGGCTTCTGGCACCTGGAGCCGCTGGTGATGGGCTTGAAGGCGAGCGTGCTCGTGGCGCTGGTCGGGTATGCCTTTGTCGCTTCGGTGACGGCGATCATGCAGGGCGGCTATGCGCCTGATTTCGGCATGGCGCTTGTCTATGCCGCACTGGTGTCGGCGATCTGCTTTTCCATGTGGTGGTGGATGCGCGGGCAGGCGGAGCGGATCGACTCGGGGCTGGTGCGCCTCGACGTGACGGCCTGGCTGATGTCGGCGCTGATCACTGCAGCGCTGTTCCTCGCCTTTGGCGCCGCGCGGCTCATGGAGGGAACGGCGCTTGCCCCCTGGCTGCCCTATGTGGACCCGGCCATCCTCGCCATCCTGGCGCTGCTCATCTTGCCGATGCCGTTTCGGGAGGCACGGCAGGCCTTTCTCGAGATTTTCGAAGTGGTGCCTGCGGAACTGGACGCATCGCTTTGCAGTGCTATCGGCAATGTGCTGAACCGCCACGGCTTTTCGTCTTTCGAAACCTATGTGCAGAAGGCCGGCCGGGCGCTGTTCGTGGAAATCTCCGTGCTGGTTCCGCCGGATTTCGCCGGCCCTGTCGCGAAGGTGGATGCGCTGCGGGTCGCGCTTGCGGATGCGATCGGCGCGGCCACTGAGGACTGGGGCCCTGAGCTCTGGCTGACGGTGACCCTGACTGCAGACCGGTCGCAGATGTGAGCACTGAGGCCTGTTAACCAACTAAGGCTTGACCCTCAGTGGGAAATCCGAGACAAGTTTCGCGGGTAAATGTTTAGAGGGGCATCCACATGACACGTCTTTCCCGAATGGCCCTTGCAGGGATTGTGGCCGGTGGCCTTGCCGCGCCTGCTGCCGCGGTCGAAATGGTGAGCTTCACCGCGGTCGGCGCGTTCGACGCGACTTGGACGCTGCCGAAGAGCCCGACTCCCGACATTGTGGGGATAGGCTTCTTCCGGATGGCTGGTGTCGACATCGTCTTCAATGGCAATCCCGTCGTCGAGTTGATCGAATTCTACAGCGCCGGTGGCGGCGGCGGCGCCTGCGCCGGCGGCTTCTGCACGCTGTTCGATCTCTATGGCCCGGCGCTGTTCTCCGGCACCACTGCGGAGCCCACCTTTCTCACCGGCATCTTCAGCCTCAACCAGGGCTCTCCCGATGGCCCGGGCGTGCGACTGACCATTGCCGACGTGGGCAATGGCGGAGTGATCCCCGAGCCGGCCACTTGGGCGATGCTGATCGCGGGCTTCGGCCTCGTTGGCAGCGCGCTGCGTCGCCGCCGGGAGGTTGCCGCGGCGTCTGCCTGACGGCCACGTTATTTCAGGGAGATGCGGGCGCTGGGCGGGGAACCGTTCGGCGCCCGTTCAGCATGTAGCGCAGGATCGGGCTCGGCGCGACCAGCCTGGTGTGGACGAGGACGCACAGGGGTGCCCCCACCAGCACGATCGCGGCATACATCAGCCAGCGATTGTCCGTGAACGGCTGCATCAGGTTCGCGATCAGGTAGATCATCGTGAAGTGCACCAGATAGAAGGTGTAGGCCGACGCGATCAGCGTCGCGGGCTTTGCGATCGGGCTGCTGGCGGTGCCGGCGCTGGCCCTTGGATGGTGGACGGCGGCGCTGCTGCTGATC
>JBKBXK010000089.1:0-7936 GCA_046314095.1 Thermaurantiacus sp.
CTGGGCGGCGACCAGCCGGGTTGCAAACCTGGTCCACCTTGCGCTGGCCGTAATCGGCTCAATGCCGTCACTGGACGCTTTCCAGTCACCTGTGAACAGGAACACAAGATCGAGATCCGACTGGAAGGTGAGCTCGCCACCGCCGAAGCGGCCGAGCGCGAGCGCCACAAACTCGCTTTCGGGAACGATACCGTGACGGGCGGCGAATCCTGCCTCGACCTGTTCGGCGAGTACAACGACGGCGGCTTCCGCGAGAAGCGACAATAGCCGGGCCACCGCGAGTGGGCTGGCTGCACCATCGAGCAGCGACACGGCAGCGTGGAATTGGCGCTCGTGAGTCCAGACACGCACGCGGTCGAGGAAAGCCTCCTCCCCCAGGCCCCGCACTGCATGGTGAAGCTCGGCAAGCGCATCCTCGATGGTTTCAAGCGGTGGGGGCGGTGACAGCAGGACATCAAGACGTTGCGGTCGCGCTGCCAGCGAATCGGCAAGCCATGGCGTGGCCGTCAGCAGGCGGGCGAGGGTCTCGGCCAACTCGGGATGGGCCTTCAGCAGTCGCCAGACCTGAACGCCATAGGGCAGGGCGCCGATCATCCGGTCCAGTCGAAGCATCGCTTCGCGCCCGCCGGGGCCGCGGCCCAGCGCGGTCAGAAGACCTGGTAGCACCACCTCGAACGCCCGGCGCGATTCTGGCGCGCGCAGGCTTCGGGCGCGGCCCCTTCGCCAGCTGGCGATGAGAGACGTTGCAAGCGCCGGGTCGGCAAGCCGCGCCTGGGCCGCCCATCGTTCCACATCGTCGGGCGCGTGGGGAATTCGCGGGCCGCGCGGCCCGCCTTCATCGTCGCCGACAGCGATCAGCTTGTCATAGAGGCGAGCAACCTCGCGCGAGCGGTGCACCAGATCGGATTCAAGGGCTTTCCAGTCTGGGGCGCCGTCAAGAGCAGCAATCGCCTCTCGCGCCAGTTTCTGCTTCGGCACCAGATGGGTCTGCTGGTCCTCGACCATCTGCAGACGGTGCTCGATCCGGCGGAACAGGCGATAGGAGTCCGCGAGCAGCATCGCATCGCCCTGGCTGACATGCCCGGCTTCGGTGAGGGCTGCGAGGGCGTCCAGTGTCGCCGGCGCGCGCAGCCGCTCGTCGCGCCCACCCCAGATCATCTGGTGAGCCTGGGCGTAGAATTCGATTTCGCGGATGCCGCCCCGGCCGCGCTTCACGTCCCAGCCGGGTCCGGGCGTCTGCCTGTCCTCAAAGTGATCGCGGATACGGAACGTCACGTCGCGGATGTCGGCAAGAGCCGAATAGTCGAGGCTGCGCCGCCAGAGGAAGGGGCGGATGGCGGTGAGGAAAGCCCGTCCGAGCGGAAGATCGCCGGCCGCCGGCCGCGCGCGGATGAAGGCGCTCCGCTCCCATGCCAGCGCCTCGGACTGATAATAGCTCTCCGCAGCCCCCACCGGCAGGGATGCGGGAGTCGAATCCGGGTCAGGTCGCAGGCGCAGGTCCACGCGGAAGGCATAGCCATCGCTGGTGCGCTCGGAGAGGAGCGCAACCACACGGCGAACAATCCGTACGGCCGTGTCCGTCGGGTCTGTGCCCCTTGTTGCGATCTGCTCGGGGTCGTGGAGGAAGATGAGGTCGAGATCGGACGAGAAGTTCAGCTCGTGGCTGCCTTGCTTGCCAAGCGCCAGTGCAACCAGACCGCCGGGCGCAAGATCACGCTCGGCAAAAGCTGCGACAATCGCGAAATTGAGCGCACGATCGGCGAATGCGCTGAGCGCTTCGGTGGTCTGCTCCAGCTCAAAGGCGCCCGACAAGTCCGCAAGGGCTACCGTGAGTGCGACCCCGCCCCGCGCCTCGCGCAGGCTCTGGAACGGGCGTTCCGGGTCGAGCCGGTTACCAGCTTCTGCGAATGCCGCTGCAAACCCTTGGGCGTGCATGCACTGCAGAAGCGCCTCCTCGCGGCGGATCAGGCCGCGCAAAAATGGTGCGTGGCGCGAGGCGCGGGATATCGCATCGTCGAGCGGGGTCGTCACCGCAGAAGGCGTCCTTCGAACACGGGCACGGCAGCTCCCGCGATCCAGACGCCGCCGGACCCAGCGTCGACCAGGATTTCGGATGGGCGGCCCATCGCTGCCCCCTGCCGGACAGCAAGGCGCGTCAGACCCTCGCGGGCGAAGAGCAACGCCCCAAGCGCGGCCGCTGCGCTGCCTGTCGCCGGATCCTCAACGATGCCGGAGAGCGGTGCAAACATCCGCGCGGTGAACTGGTCATCGCCCGTGCGCGCGAACAGGAACAGTGCCGGAAGCGCGGCATACCCATCGGCGCTGAGCCGCTCCGCTTCGACAACGAAGGCCTGCGAATCCGGCCTTGCAGACGCGAGGGCGGCCGGGCCGGTCTCCGCAATCAGGAAGCCAGCCCCAACCGAGGCATAGATGCCGCCCCCGCGCATCGAGGCTGGATCAAGCCCGACCAGACCTGCAACCTCGGCGGCCGTCCGCTCGGGCCCTGTGGCGAGGGGTGCCGGGGCGCGCACGCGTGCCGTTGGATGTTCGCCAGCCCGGCGAAGGATATCGATGGTGACGAGTCCTGCCCCCTCCTCGAACCGGAGCTGGTTGCCGGGGGCGAGGTTCCACGCGAGCCCCTCGTCCGCAACGAGGAGAGCGGCCCCGACATTGGGGTGGCCGGCGAATGGCAGTTCCTCGGCCGGGGTGAAGATGCGGACGCGGGCAGTATTTTCCCGGCTCTCCGGTGGCAGCAGGAACACGGTCTCGGAAAGGTTCAGTTCGCGGGCGATCCGCTGCAAATCGGCCTCGCCGACAGCGCGTGCGTCCGGAAAGACCGCGAGCGGATTGCCCGCAAAACGGTCGCGCGTGAACACGTCGAGCGTCACGAAACGGCTCATGGCCGCGTGACCGCCAGATTGTCGATAAGACGGGTTGTGCCGATTCGCGCAGCGGCAAGCAGGCGCGCGCCAGGCTGCCAGCGGTCGAGCGGCTGCAAGGTCTCTTCGTCGACGAGTGCCAGATAGTCGATGGTCGAGAACCCTGCATCGCGGATGGCCGCGCCGGCCCCATCAAGCGCCAGGCGAGCGTCCATCCCGCCAGCGATCTGCGCCGCTGCCGTCTTCAGAGCGTGGGGGAGCGCCAGGGCGGCCTGTCGTTCGCCGGCGGAGAGATAGGCGTTGCGGGAGGAGAGGGCGAGGCCGTCCCGGTCCCGCACGGTCGGGACCCCGACGACCGAGACACGGAGGCCGAGGTCGCGGACGAGGCGCCGGATGATGGCAAGCTGCTGCCAGTCCTTTTCTCCGAGCAGCACCACATCGGGAAGCGCAATGAGGAGGAGGCGCGTGACGACCGTTGCCACGCCGTCGAAATGGCCCGGCCGGTCAGCACCGCACCAGCGCTCCGACAGTCCCTGCACGCGCACCCGCGTGGAAAAGCCGGCGGGATAGACTTCGGCAACCGAAGGCGCGAACAGGAGATCGCATCCTGCTTCGCGCAGCATCTCGGTATCCGCCTCCATCTGCCTTGGATAGCGATCGAAGTCCTCGCCTTCACCAAACTGGGCCGGATTGACGAATATCGATGCGACCACGCGATCGGCATGGCTGCGGGCGGCGGCCAACAGCGCCAGATGGCCGCGGTGGAGCGCACCCATCGTCGGCACCAGCGCGATCCGGTCTCCTGCATGGCGCCACTCTGCCACTCGTTCTGCCAGCGCGACCGCAGTTTCGCATCGCCTCACATGTCATCTCCGTCCCTTGTGGACATGCGGCCGCGTTGACGCGCACTCATTCGGCTTGGCAAAGGCATTCCTCGCCCCTTTCCAAGAGAAGGCCCGCATGTCCCGCCCCCCGCATATCATCGTGCTCGCCAACGAGAAGGGCGGAACCGGCAAGTCAACACTGGCTGTGCATCTGGCAGTGGCTCTCGAGGCCGCTGGCCACGGCACACTCCTTCTGGATCTCGACGCGCGGCAGCGCAGTTCCGACCGCTATCTCGAGAACCGGCGCGCGAGTGCTGCGCGCCTTGGCTCGGAGCTTCCGACACCCGCCAGCCAGGTGCTGAACCCGGATAGCGACGCCGAGCCGGACCTGTTGGCCGTGGCGCCTGCCGCGCGCGTCGTGGTTGTTGATCTTCCCGGCCGCGATTCGCAGCTTGGCCGCCGCATGCTCAGCCGGGCAGACACGCTGGTGACCCCGATCAACGACAGCTTTCTCGACTTCGATCTGCTCGGCCAGGTGGACGCAGAGGATTATGCCGTCACCCGGCCCGGCTTCTACGCCGAACTGGTGTGGAAATCGCGGCAGCGCCGCGCCCGGGAACAGGGACGCGGCCTCGACTGGATCGTGGTGCGCAACCGGCTCGCGACGCTGGAGGCGCGCAATCGCCGCCGGGTTGCGGGCGCGCTGGAAGACCTTTCGCGCCGGGTGGGTTTTCGCGTTGCACCGGTGCTGTCCGAGCGGGTGATCTTCCGTGAGCTCTTTCCCTCGGGCCTCACGCTTCTCGATATCGATCACCTGCCTGAGACGACGATGAGCCATGTCGCGGCGCGGGCAGAGCTGCGTGATCTGGTTGCTGCACTCCGCCTTCCGCTGGCCGCAGAGCAGACCCGCGGGCGTGAGGAGGCCGAAGCATGGGCCTGATACTGGTGGTCCTGGCCGGCGTACTCGGCTGGCTCTGGTGGACCGGCCGGCTTCCGCAATCCGCTCTTCGCTGGGTCGTGATCGGCATCTCGCTTGTTCTTGCGGCGTTCCTTGTCATGCGTGCCTCACCATTCCTCGCGTTGCTGCTCCTTGGCGTCACGGGCGTCTGGGCATGGACCGATATGAAGCGGGCAGCCCCCAGGACTGCTGACGAGGAAGAGGCGCTGCGCGTGCTCGGGCTGGAAAAAGGCGCGACGGAAGCACAAATCCGCGCCAAGCATCGGCTTCTGATTGCCGAGGTGCACCCCGATCGGGGCGGCGATCCAGACCTTGCCCGAAAGTTGAACGAGGCGCGCGACTTCCTCCTTGCTGCGGCACGGAAGCAGGACTGACCAACCAGGATCGGGCCGGTCATGGCCCCAACAGGAGCAGGCGCACATGAACGACATCGGCAACGGCGGCCACCGTTTTCATCCCACCTCGCTTCGGGAATATGATGTGCGCGGGATCGTCGGGGAAACGCTCACACCGGCAGATGCACGCGCACTCGGCCGCAGTTTTGGCACCGTCGTGCGCCGCGGTGGCGGGACCCATGTGGCGCTCGGACGCGACGGCCGCGAATCCTCCGCCTCGCTCGCTGCCGAGGTTGCCGAAGGTCTGCGTGCGTCGGGAGTGGACGTGACCGACATCGGCCTTGGGCCGACCCCGATGCTATATTATTCCGTTAACGCGCTCGGCGCCGACGGCGGCATCATGGTTACCGGCAGCCACAATCCACCGAATTACAATGGCTTCAAGATGATGCTGAAGGAGCGGCCTTTCTGGGGCTCCGACATTCGGGCGCTCGGCGAGATGGCGGCCAATGCGGACTGGGAGTCCGGATCAGGTGCGCTTGCGAAGCGGGATATTCGGCAGGCCTATGTCGACCGGCTGCTCGCCGATGTGCGTGTGCCGCCGCTCCGCGTTGGCTGGGATGCCGGGAACGGCGCGGCTGGCGAGGTGCTGGAGCGGCTGGTGGCACGGCTTCCCGGAGAGCATGTCACACTTTTCACGGCAATCGACGGGCAGTTTCCGAATCATCACCCGGACCCGACCGTCGAAGCCAATCTTGCCGATCTCAAGGCGTTGGTTTCGGAGCGGAAGCTGGATCTGGGCATCGCCTTTGATGGTGACGGGGATCGGATCGGGGCCATCGATGGGCAGGGCAGGGTGGTTTGGGGGGATCAACTCTTGATGGTGCTTGCAGAGGCGCTGCTTCGGGATCTTCCCGGCGCCACGATTATCGCAGATGTGAAAGCCAGCCAGGCGCTGTTCGATCGCGTAGCCGAGCTTGGCGGCCAACCGGTGATGTGGCGTACCGGCCATTCGCTCATCAAGGCGAAGATGAAGGAAACCGGCGCGCCGCTGGCCGGCGAGATGAGCGGCCATATCTTCTATGCGCATCGATGGTACGGGTTCGATGACGCTCTTTACGCGGCGCTTCGACTCATCGAGGCGCTGGGCGTGCTGGGCCGTTCGCTTGCCGACCTGCGCGACGCCATGCCAGCCGTCGTCAATACGCCGGAAATGCGCTTCCCCTGTTCGGAGGAGCGGAAATTTCAGGTGGTGGACGAGGTGCTGGCGCGGCTTGCGGAAAACGGCGCCGAGGTGGACGCAACCGATGGCGCACGGGTGAACACGCCAGACGGCTGGTGGCTGCTGCGTGCTTCCAACACGCAGGACGTGGTGGTGGCCCGGGCAGAGTCGCGCGATTCCGCCGGTCTGGAGCGGTTGAAGGCCGAAATCGCGCGGCAACTGGCATTGTCCGGCGTTTCGGAGACCCCGGTCGGGCACTGAACCTGGAGATTCGACCTGATGGCGCTTGAATCCAGGCGTGAGATGGTTTATGTTGCACTGCAGCATAAGTCGTCAATCAAGTCGAGGAGACGGTCGCCATGGCGGGTTCCAGCAGCAAGCCTCCTGCATCCCGGACAACACAGGCACGGGCCCCTGCGGCGAGGACGTCTTCTGCCGCCCGGGTGGCGAAGCCGCGCATATCGGCTGCACCCAAGGCAACAGTGACCCCGGCTTCCGTGGCGGATGCTTCTGCCATGAACCGCAAGCAGACTATCCCTCCCGCTCCGTCCCTGGAGCAAGTTGCAAAGGAAAACCGCATGAACGCCGAAACCGTGACCAAGAACGTTGAGCACGCCACCAAGACTGTCGAGAAGGCAACCAAGGACGCCATGGCCCACGGCCAGGCCCAACTCGACCAGATGAACGAGAAAGCCACTGAAGTGATGGAACATGCCGCCAAGTCCGTCGGTGAGATGACCGATTTCACCAAGGGAAATGTGGAAGCGATGATTGCTTCCGCCAAGGCTGCAACAACCGGTGCCGAGGTTCTGGCAAAGGAAATGGCCGAGCAAGCGAAGGCTCGCTTCGAGGCCACCAGCACTGCCTGGAAGACAATGATGGCCGCCAAGACCCCGAATGAGCTGTTCCAGTATCAGAATGACTTCATGAAGTCACAGCTGGACGCCTCGATCGCGGCGATGAGCCAGATGACCGAGACGATGCTGAAGGTCGCCGGAGACGTGACCCAGCCGCTTTCGAACCGGATGGCGCTGGCTGCGGAGCAGATGAAGAAGACTCTCGACCAGCGCTGAACGCGGCGACGGCAGAGGCCTTTGGCTTCTGCCGGCAGTTTCGACTTTCGTGTGGCCAACGGGCCGCGCGGTGTCGAAGGGATCAGGGCGGTGGAGGCAACTCCGCCGCCCTTTCTCTTTGGGCAGCAAGCAAAAACTCCACATTCCCCTCTGGCCCAGTGATGGGAGAGGGAACCACGCCCAGAGCGCGCCAACCCTTGCCCGCCACCCATGCTGACGCGGCATCGCAAACCCGTTTGTGCACTGCAGCATCGCGGACCACGCCGCCCTTGCCGATCTCGTGCCGCTCAGCCTCGAATTGGGGTTTCACCAGCGCGACGAGATGAGCGCCAGGCGCTGCAAAACTCAGCGGCACCTCAAGCACCTTGGCAAGCCCGATGAAGCTGGCGTCGCACACGATCAGATGAACCAGTTCCGGGACATGCTCGGCCGCGAGGTGGCGTGCGTTCACTTGTTCCAACACGACGACGCGCGGGTCTTGCCGCAGCTTCCATGCAAGCTGGTTGGTGCCGACATCGATGGAATAGACCCGCGCCGCGCCTCCAGCCAGCAGGACATCGGTGAAGCCTCCGGTGGAAGCGCCGACGTCGAGGCAGGTGCGCCCGGCAGGATTGATTCCGAAATGGTCAAGCGCGTGGGAGAGCT
>JBKBXK010000090.1:0-7920 GCA_046314095.1 Thermaurantiacus sp.
GCCTGGCACACATAGGGCGTGCGGTCGGCGGCGTGCTCGATCACCCAGCGCTGGTCGAGTTCGAACGCGGTCTTGAACACGTCCTTCTCGTCGGCGCTGAGAGCCTCGAGATGCTGGACCGAGCCTTCATGCTCGAGGATCGAATTCCAGGTGGTCTGGGTGTTCAGACCCTTCTCATCCAGCAGCTTCTCCAGATACGGGTTCTTCACCGTGAAGGAGCCTGACAGCGTCTTGTGCGTGTAGACATTGGCCGGGATCGGCTCGATGCCGGCGCTGGTGCCGCCGCAAATGATCGAGATCGAGGCGGTCGGCGCAATGGCGAGCTTGTGCGAGAAGCGCGCCTTGACGCCGCTTTCGGCCGCATCCGGGCAGGCGCCGCGCTCTTCGGCCAGCTTCACCGAGGCGCGGTCGGCGCCCTGACGCAGATGCTTGAACAGCTTGCGGTTCCAGCTCGCCGCCATCGCCGACTCAAACGGGATGTTGAGCGATTGCAGGAAGGAGTGGAAGCCCATCAGGCCGAGGCCGACAGACCGCTCGCGCCAGGCCGAATAGGTGGCGCGGTCCATCTCGTCGGGCGCGCGGTCGATGAAGTCCTGCAGCACGTTGTCGAGGAAGCGGAACAGATCTTCGAGGAAGACCGGATCGTCCTTCCACTCGAGGAATTTTTCCGCATTGACCGAGGACAGGCAGCACACGGCGGTGCGGTCGCGGCCCAGATGGTCGACGCCCGTCGGCAGCATGATTTCCGAGCACAGGTTTGACTGGCGCACTTTCAGGCCGAGCTTCTTCTGGAACATCGGCAGGGCGTTGTTCACCGTGTCGGCATAGATGATGTAGGGCTCGCCGGTCTGCAGGCGCAGCTCGAGGATTTTCTGCCACAGCTTGCGCGCCGAGATGGACTTCACCACCTCGCCCGATTTGGGCGAGATCAGCGGGAAGTCGGCATCCTCGCGCACCGCGACCATGAAATCGTCGGTGATGTTCAGGCCGTGGTGGAGATTGAGGCTCTTGCGGTTGAAGTCGCCGCTGGGCTTGCGGATTTCGAGGAATTCCTCGATTTCCGGATGGTGGACGTCGAGATAGACCGCCGCCGAGCCGCGGCGCAGCGAGCCTTGCGAAATCGCCAGGGTCAGCGAATCCATCACGCGGATGAAGGGAATGATGCCGGAGGTCTGCCCGTTCTGGCCGACCTTCTCGCCGATGGAGCGCACGCTGCCCCAATAGGTGCCGATGCCGCCGCCATTGGAGGCCAGCCAGACATTTTCCGTCCAGGTGGCGACGATATCGTCGAGCGAATCACCCACCGAGTTGAGGAAGCAGGAAATGGGCAGGCCGCGCTCGGCCCCGCCATTGGACAGGACGGGCGTGGCCGGCATGAACCAGAGGCGCGACATGTAGTCGTAAAGGCGCTGGGCGTGGGCGGTGTCGTCCGCGTAGGCGGTCGCCGCGCGGGCAAACATGTCCTGATAGGATTCGCCAGGCAGGAGATAACGGTCGACCAGCGTCTTCTTGCCGAAATCGGTGAGCAGTTCGTCACGCGACGGATCGGTCTTCACGCTCTCCACAAGGCGCAGAGTGACAGCCTTGGGCTTGCCGCGCCGCGTACGCACGGGTCCTTGCGCTGCGGTGCCAGACATCGGTGCTGAGTCAAACGGCGTCATGGTGTAGACCGCTCCTTCGTGCAGGGCGCAAGAAGCCCCTGGCGCTGGGGCCAGAATCTGCGCGCCGCCTTAACAAAAACCTATACATGCTGTGTGGCTTCCCCCGGAAACCGCAACATATAGTGCTCAGGGTCCTGCCAAGCGTCAACGGGCCAAAGGCGCTCAAACCCAACTTTTTGGTTAATGAACCCTTACCACGAACCTCTCCGCATCCGGACTCTTTAACGCTTTCGGGGCGATAGCCCTGCTGACATTAAATGTGGAAAGCTGGCGGACAGGTTCAACCGAGATTGAGCAGCTCCGGATCGCCCCCTTGCGCCGCGATGTTGATGGTGACGACACGCTCGGCGGCGAAACGGTAGAGATAGTGCGGCCCCCCGGCTTTGGGGCCGGTGCCCGAGAGGCCCTCGCCGCCAAAAGGCTGCACGCCGACGACCGCGCCGATCATGTTGCGGTTCACATAGGTATTGCCCGCCGGCACCGCCTCGCGGACCGAATCAAGGAATCGCTGGAGACGCGAATGCACGCCGAGCGTCAGCCCGTAGCCCTTGGCCGCCAGGCCGGCGGCGAGCTTTGGCAGATCAGCGCGCTTGTAGCGGATGACATGCATGATCGGCCCGAACACTTCCCGGTCGATATCGTCCAGCGAGGAGAGCTCGACCAGCAAGGGCGCGAAATAGTGTCCGCCGGCCCTCAGGGCATCGCCGAGCGGCGCGCGGTGCAGGATGGTGGCCTCGCGCTCCATGCGCTGCGCATGGGCGTTCAGCATGTCCAGAGCCTCGGTATCGATGACCGGGCCGATATCGGTCGCCGGGTCTGACGGATCGCCCAGGGTGAGGACATCCATCGCGCCTTTGAGGGCCTCGATGGTGTGATCGGCGGTCTCGCGCGGCAGGAAGAGAATGCGCAGGGCCGAGCAGCGCTGCCCGGCCGAGCCGAAGGCGGACTGGACCGCATCGTCCACCACCTGCTCCTTGAGCGCGGAGGTGTCGACGAACATGGCGTTGAGCCCGCCGGTTTCGGCGATGAGGGGCAGGATTGCCCCGTCACGCTGCGCCAGCGCGCGGTTGATGATGCGCGCCACTTCCGTCGAGCCGGTGAAGGCGACACCGCCCAGCAGGGCGTGGCCGGTCATCAGCGCGCCGACCTTGCCATCGCCGGGCACCAGCTGAAGGACATCCTTGGGCAGGCCGGCCTTCTGGAACAGGCGCACGGTTTCAAACGCGACCAGCGGCGTCTGTTCGGCAGGCTTGGCGACTACGGTATTGCCGGCGGCCAGCGCGGCGGCCAGCTGGCCGACGAAAATGGCGAGCGGAAAATTCCACGGGCTGATGCAGGCGAACACGCCCCGGCCGCCCAGTTCGAGATGGTTGGTCTCGCCGGCCGGGCCGGGCAGGCGGTCGGCATGGCTGAACTTGGCTTCGGCCTCGGCGGCGTAATAGCGCAGGAAGTCGACCGCCTCGCGCACTTCGGCCACGCCATCGGCCAGCGTCTTGCCCGCCTCGCGGGTGAGAATCGCCATGAAGCGCGCTGTGTCAGCCTCCAGCGCGTCGGCGAGCTTGCGCAAAACGGCCGCGCGGGCGGCGCCGCCCTGGCTGTCCCAACTGTCGAAGGCCTTGTGCGCGGCCGCAAAAGCGGCATCGACCATGGCGGAATCGGCCTCGGTCACCTTGCTGACGATCAGCGTGCTATTGGCGGGGCTGGCCTGTTCGCGTGCCGCGCCGGGTTTCGTCTTGCCGGAGAGGATGGGGCCGCAGGCATAAGGCATCGCCTTGTCGAAAGCGGCCTGCGCGTCTGCCAGCGCCGCGCGCACATCCTTGCGCGACAGGTCGACGCCCGCCGAATTGTCCCGGTGCGGACCATAAAGGCGCGGCGGAGCGGGGATGAAGGGGTGGCGGTCCATGCTGTCGGCGCCCTCGAAGGGCCCGCGCGCCACATCGGCGGCCGGCACGTCAGGATCCAGGAAGGAATGGACGAAGGAGGTGTTGGCCCCGTTTTCCAGCAGGCGCCGCACCAGATAGGGCAGCAAATCTTCATGGCTGCCGACCGGCGCATAGACGCGCACCGGCCGCAGGGCGAAGGCGCCGGACGCGGCGGTGTATAGCGGCTCACCCATGCCATGCAGGCGCTGGAACTCGTACTGGTCATGGCCCAGCTCGAGCGCGATCTCGCGGACCGCGCACAGGGAATGGGCGTTGTGAGTGGCGAACTGGGGATAGATGGTGTCGGGCTGTTCGAGCATGGCGCGCGCGCAGGCCAGATAGTTCAGATCGGTCGCCGACTTGGTGGTCCAGACCGGAAAGTCCGGCCAGCCATTCATCTGCGAGAACTTCACCTCGGTATCCCAGTAGGCGCCCTTGACGAGGCGCACCATCAGCCGGCGCCCGCTGGCCTTGCCCAGCTCTGCCAGCTTGCCGACGACGGCGCGCGCGCGCTTCTGGTAGGCCTGCACGGCCAGTCCCAGCCCGTTCCACCCGGCAAGGGAAGGCTCGTGGGCCAGGCGCTCGAGAATCATCAGCTGCACGACCAGCCGGTCGGATTCCTCGGCATCGAGGCAAAACCCGATATCGGCCGCTTTTGCGGCCTGCGCCTGTTCGAGAACCTTGGGGTAAAGCTCGCGCCAGAGCGCGTCGAGCTTGAAGATCGTATAGCGCGGGTGCAGGGCGGAGAGCTTGACCGAGACGCCGTCGACCGTTTCTGCCGCCCCGGCAGGACGCGCCTTTGCCACGGCGGCGATAGCCTCCATGTAGCGGGTATGATAGCGCGCGGCGTCGGCCTGCGTGCGGGCGCCCTCACCGAGCATGTCGAAGGAGAAGAGCGGCCGGTGGCCCTCGCGCACCTTCCAGGCATGGCCGCGCTTGATGGCGGCATTGATCGTGCGCCCCAGCACGAATTGCTCGCCCAGGATGCGCATGGCCTGGCGGGTGGCGCTGCGGATGACAGGATCACCGACCCGCCCCGCAATATTGCGGAAATAGCTGCCCGGATCCTTCCGGGCGGCCGGGTCCACATCCATCAGCGAGCCCGACATCATCAGGCCGAGCGTCGAAGCGTTGACCAGCCAGTTCTCCGACTTCCAGGCGTGTTCGCCCCACGAACCTGAACCGATCTTCTCGGCAATCAGCGCGTCAGCGGTCTTGGCATCCGGCACGCGCAAAAGCGCTTCGGCCAGACACATAAGCGCGAGGCCTTCCTTGTTGGACAGGCCAAATTCCTGAAGGAAGGACTCCATCAGGCCGGTGCGGGTCTTCGCCGCGCGGGCGCGTTCGACAAGATCGATCGCGGCAGCCGAGACGCGCGCCCTTGCGGCCGGGTCCAGCCCGACCTGCGCGTTGAGCGCGCGTACCGCATCGCTTTCGGGAGCGAACTTCAGGGCGTCGAGGCCATCCCAATCGATGCCGGCGGGGGTGTAAGCAGCGTCGCTCATCGTAATCCTGTCTCTGGCCCTGACCTTAACGACATTGGCCACAACGCGAACGGGCAGGCAAGCTCACTTCACCGTTACCCTTCGCTTGGGACAAAAAACGCGTTATGAGCACCGGCCCGGTATCCGGACCTGCTTTGGCTACAAGGTCCGGGCCGCCAAAGTGAGGCCTGTACATGGACAATACGCCATTGCGCATTCTGCTGGTGACGGACGCGTGGGAGCCGCAGGTCAATGGCGTGGTGCGCACGCTGTCGCGCACGGTCGAGGAATGCCGGGCCATGGGCCACGAGGTGGAGGTGATCCATCCCGGTCTCGGGTTCAGGACAATCCCGCTGCCCACCTATCCCGACATCAAGCTGGCGCTGGGCGCGCGCGATGATCTCGAAGCGCGCTTCCGCGCGTTCGAGCCGGAAGCCATCCATATCTCCACCGAAGGCACGCTCGGCCATGTGGCGCGGCGCATCTGCCTGTCCTGGAAACTGCCTTTCACCACCAGCTATCACACCCAGTTTCCCGAATACGTGCACGCGCGCTTCCCGTTCATTCCGCTGGCGGCGGGCTATGCGTTCATGCGCCGTTTCCACAATGCCGGTAACGGCATCATGGTCGCCACCGAGACGATGCGGGCCGGGCTGGTCAAGCGCGGCTTCAACAATCTCGTCCCCTGGTCGCGCGGGGTGGATACCGACCAGTTCCGGCCCGATCTGCGCGGAATTGATGGCGGGGTCTACAAGGATCTGCCAAAGCCCGTCTTTGCCTATGTCGGCCGGGTGGCGGTGGAAAAGAATATCGAGGCTTTCCTGAAGCTCGACCTGCCGGGCTCGAAAGTGGTCGTCGGTCCGGGGCCGCAGCTGGAAGAGCTCAAACGCAAATACAAGGACGTCACCTTTACCGGCGGCAAGTCCGGCGAGGAGCTGGCGCGCCATTTCGCCGATGCCGACGTGTTCGTGTTCCCGAGCTTTACCGACACGTTCGGTCTGGTGATCCTTGAAGCCATGGCCTGCGGCACGCCGGTCGCGGCCTTCATCGCGCCCGGCCCCAGGGACATCATACCCGGCTCAAACGCAGGCGTGGTGTCTGACGATCTGAAAGAAGCCTGCCTGCAGGCGCTGGAGCTGAACCGCGAGGACGCGCGCGCCTTTGCCGAGCAGAATTCCTGGCGCGCCTGCACCGAGCAGTTTGTCGCCAATCTCAAACCCCAGCCGCGCCCGGAGCGCAAACGCTTCTGGCGGAGGCTGAGGCGGCTGAGGCGGAACAAGGGCTAGGGCACTGAAACCCCGGACGCGCAGCGATCCGGGGCCTGTCTCCGCGTCATCGGGGACCCGTTCCCGGCTCTCGCAGGCTCGGCCGGGATTTCACAATTGTGACTTTGCCGTGCGGCATTATCCCTAACCCGCAATCCGCACCCGCGTCTTGCCCTCGCGCCCGAGGCGCTGGATCGCCTGATCCAGACTTTCATCGGGGCCGGGCACCAGATCAGCGTCGAAGATATTGGGGCGGCGGTCCTGCAGGACGAGCGGCAGGCCGGTGCGCACCCGGCTGAAGAAACCGGCATTGAGCGCGTCGCCCTGATCCTGCCGGACGCCCTCGATTACCTCGATGCCGGCCTCGCGCAGCATGGCCACGCCGCGCCCGGAGACGCGCGGATCGGGGTCGCCGGAGGCAATGAACACGCGCGCCACGCCTGACCGGATGAGCGCCTCGGCGCAAGGCGGGGTGTGGCCATGATGGGAGCAGGGCTCCAGCGTGACATAGACATCTGCCCCGAGCGCCGCGTCTCCGGCCCTTTCAAGCGCCTGCGCCTCGGCATGGGGACGCCCGCCAGGTGCGGTCACGGCGGTGGCGATCACATGGCCATCTTTTGCGATCACACATCCCACAGACGGGTTCGGCGCGGTGGTGCCCAGCCCGGAAAAGGCGAGCGCCAGCGCCACGTCCATCAGGCGCAGATCAGCGGGTGTTACCCTTTCGGGCATGGCGGCAAGGCCTGCGCGCGGTCTTCATCGAGATAGCGCGCTTCAAGCGGGCGAAGGCCGTCGAGCTCGATCAGGAGCGGATTGCCGGTCGGCACCTCGACTTTCAGGATGTCGCCATCGCTGACCTGGAAGAGGATTTTCACCAGCGCGCGCAGCGAATTGCCATGCGCGGAGATGAACACGCTTTCCCCGCCCAGAAGGCGCGGTGCGACAAGCGCGCGGAAGCACTCGTCCACCCGCTCAAGCGTGTCTTTCAGGCTTTCGGTGCCCGGCAGCACGGCGGGATCGAGATGGGCGTAGCGCTCCTCGTGGACGGGGTGGCGCGGATCGGTCCGGTCCAGGGGCGGCGGCGGAATGTCGAAGGAGCGCCGCCAGACCAGCACCTGTTCCTCGCCGTGTGCGGCCACGGTCCCGGCCTTGTCGAGCCCGGTAAGCGCGCCGTAATGGCGCTCATTGAGCCGCCAGTCCGGCATCACCGGAATCCACAGCCGGTCCAGTGTATCGAGGCCCAGATGGGCGGTGCGGATGGCGCGGCGCAGATAGCTGGTGAAGGCGATATCGGGGGCGAAACCGGCCTGCTTCATCAGCGTGCCGCCCCGGCGTGCCTCGCCCTCGCCGCGCGTCGTCAGGTCCACATCCACCCAGCCGGTAAACCGGTTTTCCAGATTCCACTGGCTCTGGCCATGGCGGGTGAGGACGAGGCGTGTCATGTGCGCGGCTCCGGCGGTTTGCTCGTGTTGGGTCCGGCCCATAGCGCGGGCGGGGGCGTTTTACCACTCCTGTGCGGACAGCCTTGCATAAATGACACACATAAATCCCAATCGGGACGCGGTAGACTGGCGCGCCGCTTGCATAA
>JBKBXK010000091.1:0-7878 GCA_046314095.1 Thermaurantiacus sp.
ATCTCGGGCAGCACCGCGGCCTTCTGCGCATCGCTTCCGAACAAGGTGACGGTTCCCGAGCCGAGCCCCTGCATGGCGAACACGAAGTCCGCCAGGCCCGAATGGCGCGCGAGCGTCTCGCGGATGAGGCTGAGCGACCGCACGTCGAGCCGCGCGTGGATGCCGCCATGGCTCGATGGCACGCAATAGCGAAGCCAGCCGCCCTCGCCGAGCAGGCCCAAGAGGCGGCGGCATTCGGCGTCGAGATCCGCCTCGTCATGCGCCTCATGACCAAGGTGGGCCACGCACCACGCGTCAAGGTCCGCCGCCAGCTGGCGATGCGCCGCATCCAGAAACGGCCAGTCGAGGAAGCTTCGGTCGGGCATCTCAATTCCCCTCGAACACCGGTGTTTCCTTCGCGGCAAACGCCTTGAATGCGCGCACGAAATCCTGCGTCTGCATGCAGATGGCCTGCGCCTGGGCCTCCATTTCGATGGCGGTATCCACCGAGACCGCCCATTCATGGTGCAGCTGGGTCTTGGTGATGCCATGGGCAAAGCTCGGCCCCGCGGCGAGGCTTGCTGCAAGCGCCTGTGCTTCGCCCATCAGCGCATCGGCGGGCAGGATGCGATTGTGAAATCCCCAGCGCTCGCCTTCCTCGGCCGACATCATGCGGCCGGTATACAAGAGGTCGGCCGCGCGGCCCTGGCCGATGATCCGCGGAAGGATGGCGCAGGCGCCCATGTCGCAACCGGCAAGGCCGACCCGCGTGAAAAGAAAGGCGGTCTTGGCTGCCGGAGTGGCCAGCCGCAGGTCCGCGGCCATGGCGATGATCGCGCCTGCGCCCACGCAGATCCCGTCGATCGCAGCGATGATTGGCTGCGGGCAGGCGCGCATCGCCTTCACGAGATCGCCCGTCATGCGCGTGAAGGCGAGAAGTTCGGGCATCGCCATCTTCGTCAGCGGCTCGATGATCTCGAAGACATCGCCTCCGGAACTGAAGTTCCCGCCCGAACCGGTGATGATCACCACCTTGACCGCCGGCGTTGAGGCCAGCGAGCGGAACAGGTCGCGAAGCTCCGCATAGCTTTCGAACGTCAGCGGGTTCTTCCGCTCCGGCCGGTCAAGCGCAATGGTGGCCACGCCGGAGTTGAACGCCCAGCGCACATGGGTCGGCGCAAATGTTTCCGGATCAAGGCTCATTGAAACTCTCCCGATGCGCCGAGCGATGCCTTCAGCCGGCCGAGGAGCGCGTGCAGCTCCGTCCGCTCGCGGGCAGACAGCCCCTTGAACAGGCGGCCGATGAGCGCATGGTGCCGCCCCGCCTGGGCAATGAAGGCCGTCTGCCCGGCCGGCGTCAGCCGGACGATCGAGGCCCGGCGATCGGTCTCGGAGGGCAGGGTTTCCACCAGCCCTTCGCGCACCAGCGTCTGCACCAGTGCCGTCACATTGCCGTTCGAGACAAGAAGCGCCCGCGAAAGCGCGCCCATGGTCAGCCCCTGTTCGGCCCGGTCGAGCGCGGCCAGAACATCGAAGCGTGGGAGCGTGGAGCCGAACTCGGCGGCAAGCATCGTCCTCAACCGCTTTTCCACCAGCGTGCTGCACGTCAGCAGCCGCAGCCACAGCCGCAGCTCGGCGGCGCTCGCCTGCGTCGCCGAAATCTCGCCGCCATGTTTCTCCAGCACCCGGTCGTTCATGTCACTTCCCCCCCTGCCACCATGATCGCCTGCCCGGTGATTGCAGACGCAGCCGGCCGGGCGAGGAACAAGACCGCATCGGCCACTTCGCCGGGCGCCACCAGCCGGCCCTGCGGATTGAAGCGCGCAAGCTCTGCATGCGCCTCCTCCGGGCTGCGGCCGGTCCTGGCCACGATGCGATCGATCGACTGGGCCACCATGTCGGTTTCGGCAAAGCCGGGGCAGACCGCGTTCACCGTCACCGGAGTGCGCGCCAGTTCCAGCGCGAGCGCCCGGGTGAAGCCCAGCGCGCCATGTTTGGCGGCGCAATAGGCGGTCGCATAGGCATAGCCCCTGGCGCCCGCCGTGCTGGCAATGGTGATGATGCGGCCATGCGGCACGGATCTGAGATCGGGAAGCGCAGCCAGGGTCATGTGATGGAGGGCGTCGAGGTTCACGGCGACAATCCGCCGCCAGTCCTCGAAGCGGGATTGCGCGAAGGGCGCGGTGTGTGCGGCGCCCGCATTGTTGACGAGGATGGAAATCGCACCGTTGGCCGCATGTGCCTCGGCGCACGCGCGCACGGCATCCGCCGCCTCGGTCACGTCTGCCGTCACGACACCGGCGCCGCCGATCGCCCGCGCAGTCGCTTCGAGGGGCTCCCGCCGCCGCCCAAGCAAGGTGACAGCGGCGCCCGCGGCGGCCAGCACGCCCGCAATGGCCGCGCCGATCCCGGTGCCGCCGCCCGTCACCAGCGCGTGGCCGCCGGCAAGGGGGCGCGAACCGGGCGCATCTGTGCGCGAGGAGTGTCCAGAATCCAACGCCGTCTCGCTCCGAAAAACTTTAGGCTTAAACTATCAGGGCCCGCCCGGCGCGTCAATCCCGGCCGGCGCATATTATTTTAGGCTTGAAGCATTTTTCAGGGCCTGCTATGGGAAGTCAGCGGAAGCGAAAGGGTTGCCATGCGCATCGATATCGTTGGCGGCGGGCCCGGCGGGCTCTATTTCGCCATCCTCACGCGGAAGGCGCGTCCCGACTGGGAGGTGACCGTCCACGAGCAGAATCGCAGCGGAGACACGTTCGGCTTCGGCGTGGTGTTTTCCGACGAGACGCTCGACGAATTCCTCAGCCGCGACCCGGAAAGCTATGCGCTCATTCGCGAGCGCTTCGCCTACTGGGACGATATCCGCATCGTCCGCGAAGGCCGGGAGGTTCGGTGCGGCGGCAATGGCTTTGCCGGGTGTGCGCGGGTCGATCTGCTGGAAGTCCTCGAAACCCGCGCCCGGCAGGTCGGTGTGAGGCTGACCTTCGGCGACGCGGTGCCACCCGAAGATCTGCTGGATCGCTTTGCCGGCTCTGACCTGATCGTGGCAGCCGACGGGGTCAACAGCCGCATCCGCGAGCATTTCGCGGACGCGTTCGGCCCCGAAACCCTGCTGATGCGCAACAAGTTCAGCTGGCTCGGATCATCCCGGCCATTTTCGGACTTCACCTACTTCTTCCGGAACACTCCGCACGGCATCATCACCGCCCATTGCTACCAGTATCGGCAGCCCGGCCCGCATCTTCCCGCTGGAGCGCCCGTCTCCACCTGGGTGATGGAGACCACTCCGGAATGCTGGGAGGCGCATGGCTTTGCCGACATGACAGAGGCGGAATCGGCCCGCGCGCTGGAGGCCATCTTCGCAGACGAGCTGGACGGCCACCGCCTTGTCACCAACCGCTCGATCTGGCGGAACTTTCCGAAGGTCACCTGCCGGCAATGGCATGCGGCCGGCAAGATCGTGCTCCTTGGCGATGCGAAGGCGACGGCCCACTGGTCGATCGGCTCGGGCACCAAGCTCGCCATGGAATGCGCGATTGCCCTGTCTGACGCGCTTCTGGAGCACGCCCCGGACCTTCCGGCCACCTTCGCCGCCTATGAAGAGGCGCGGCGCACGCCGGTCGAAATCACCCAGCACAATGCCGCCGTCAGCCTTGCCTGGTTCGAGCATGTCGCCCGTTCGTGGGACATGGAGCCGATGCAGTTCGCCAATGTCGTGATGAGCCGGGCGAAGAGCATCACCTACGACAATCTGCTGCTGCGCGACGCGGAGTTCGTCGCCGACTGCGACACGGAATTCTATGCCCGGCACCTGCGCGAGACCGGGTTTGACTGCACGATCACCCGGCCGACACCCATGTTCACGCCCATGCGCCTGCGCGGGCTCACGCTCGCCAATCGCGTCGTTGTCTCCCCCATGGCCCAGTATATGGCGGAAGATGGGGTCATGGGCGATTGGCACATGATGCACCTCGGCGCCCGCGGCACCGGCGGCGCCGGGCTGATGTTCATCGAAATGACCTGCCCCAGCCCGGATGCCCGGATCACGCCTGGCTGCCCCGGCCTCTGGAACGACGCCCAGGAGGCAGCGCTCGCGAAGGTTGTGGCGTTCGTCCACGCGCACGGCGACACGAAGGTGGCGCTGCAACTGGGCCACGCGGGGCGCAAGGGCTCCACCCAGCTCGGCTGGGAACGGATGGACCATCCGATCGCGGATCCCGCCGCCAACTGGCCGCTGGTGTCCGCATCGCCCATTCCCTGGCTCGATGGCGAAAGCCAGGTCCCCGCAGAGCTGGACCGGGCGGGCATGGACCGCATCCGCGAGGCGTTCGTGGCCGCGACGCAGCGCGCAGCGCGGGCAGGTGTCGACCTCCTCGAACTCCACTGCGCGCATGGCTATCTGTTCGCGAGCTTTCTCTCGCCGCTCACCAACCTGCGCACGGATGCCTATGGCGGACCGGTGGCAAACCGGCTGCGCTTTCCGCTGGAGGTGTTCGCGGCGATGCGCGCCGCCTGGCCCGAGGATCGTCCAATTTCGGTGCGGATTTCCGCCTCCGACTGGGCCGAGGGCGGGCTTTCGGAAGACGATCTTCTGGCCATCGCCCGCGCGTTCGCCGACGCCGGCTGCGACCTCATCGATGTCTCGACCGGGCAGACGGTGCCGCATCAGGCGCCCGTCTATGGCCGCATGTACCAGGTGCCCTTCGCCGAGACGGTCAAGAACGCGCTCGGCCTCGCCACCATGTGCGTCGGAGCCATCACCGAGCCCGGGCAGGTGAACACCATCATCGGCTGCCGCCGGGCCGACCTCGTTGCCATCGGCCGCCCGCATCTGACCGATCCGATGTGGAGCCTGCGCGCGGCGGCCTGGTATGGCGTGAAGGCCGTCCGGGCCCCCCTCCCCTATCTGTCGGGTGCGGCCCAGCTGATGCGCGAGAGCGAGAAAGCCCGCGAGAAGCAGCTGGAACTGCAACGGAAGGCCAAGCCCAAACGCCACCATGTGGACGCACCGCGGCTGGCCGAGGCGGCCGAGTGACGGCGCAGACGCTGCAGCCGCCCGGCTGGCCACGGCCAAGGGGCTATGCGAACGGCATGGCCGGAACCGGCCGGCTGGTGGTGACCGCCGGCGTGGTCGGCTGGGACGCGCAGGGGCAGTTTCCCGCCGGCATGGCCGCGCAGTGCGACCAGGCGTTCGCCAACATCGTGGCGATACTCGCCGAAGCCGGCGCGGAACCGCAGCACCTCGTGCGGCTGACCTGGTATGTCACCAGCCGCGCTTCCTATCTGGCCGAAGGCGCCGAGATCGGTGCCGCCTACCGCCGGCGCTTCGGCCGGAACTTCCCGGCGATGGCGGTGGTGGAGGTTTCGGCATTGATGGAGGAGGCCGCGCTGGTCGAGATCGAGGCAACCGCATTGGTTCCTTGAGGGGGAGAAAATGTTCCACGTGGAACAATTCCGCGCCATGCGCTAATGGCCGCGGATGGATTATGCCGACTATCTGAGGCTCGATCGGCTGCTCGACGCCCAGGCGCCTCTGACCGACGCACCCGACGAGCCTCTGTTCATCGTCTCCCACCAGGTCTCCGAGCTGTGGATGAAGCTCCTCCTGAAGGAACTCGGCGATGCGCGCGACGGCATCGCCCGGGACAATCTGGGGTTCGCCTTTCGCGCGCTGACCCGCGCCAGTCGCATTCTCGAGCAGATGGTGCGGATGTGGGACGTTCTCTCGACCATGACGCCGACGGACTATCGCGCCTTTCGTGACGCCCTCGGCACGTCCTCCGGCTTCCAGTCGCTCCAGTACCGGCTGATCGAGTTCGAGCTTGGCGCGCGCGACCCGGCCCGGCTGGACGCGCACCGGCACCGGCCGGAGGCCCTGGCGCAGCTGGAGGCGGCGCTCGCCCGCCCCAGCCTGCGCGACGAGGCGCACGCCCTTCTTGGTCGCCGCGGCTTTCCCGCATCCGACGAAGCGGAGATCGCCCGCGCCTGGGCGGCCGTCTATGCCGATACCGGCGCCAGCTGGGATCTCTACGAGCTTGCCGAGAAGCTGGTGGACATCGAGCATCGCCTCCAGATCTGGCGCTTCACGCACATGAAGACGGTGGAGCGGATCATCGGCTACCGTCGCGGAACCGGCGGCACGTCGGGGGTTGCCTATCTGGAGTCCGTTTTGAAGCGCGGCTTCTTTCCCGAGCTTCTTGCTGTGCGGACCGCGCTATAGTTTCAGCTCGAACTCGAAACGGTAGTTGGGGGCATAGGCTTCCGGGAACTGGCTGAAGCTGCGAAGCACGCTGGTGTTGCGCCCGAGGCGGCGCTCGACGACCTGCCCGGTCGCGAAGCGGAAACGCCCGGTCCCCCCGGTGATGGCGCGCACCAGCACCTCCCTGTCCGGATCGTCGCCATCGTCCATGCCGTTGGAAATCAGCATCTCCGGCGCCAGATTGTCTGACGCGAACCGGCCGAGCACATAATTGTGGTCGGTGAGGAGATGCGGCTCGGTGCGCCGGGTTTCCACGATCGTGCCGCGCGTGTCGCGGGCCGGCTCCCTGTTGCCGTTGATCAGCACCCAGCCGCGCGACAGCCAGTGGCCCGAGGGCTGTGCCCGGGTGAAATCCCAGTTGAGCTCGTAGTGGACGCTGGTCTTTCCCGACCGGCTCTTCGTTGGCGTGGTGGGATCGGGGATCGTGCCGCCCGGGTAGAGCGCGCCTTCCACCTGGAAGGTGTCGCCGCGCACATCGATGTTGAAATAATCCTGGCTGTCCCTGGGGCCGATGCGGCCGCCGGGATTGATGGCGTCGGAGTTGCCGATGACGGCGACATCGACGGCGAAGCGGACGATCCCGTCTGCATCGGGCCTGAGTGTCAGCCAGTCGGCGGGAGGAGGAAGCGCCGGCGCCCCAGCCGCCGCCTGCACCGGGCCGGCGCCGGCGGCCGCGGCAAGCGCGCCCGATGCGAGAATGAGCGAACGACGATCGGTTTCGAGGGGCATGGGGATCGCTCCGGCTAGAGACGCAGGAAGAAGGTGAGGCGGAAATTCGGGGCATGGACCTCGCGAAAACTCGAGAAGGTTCTGAGCAGCGTCGTGTTGCGGCCGATCCGCTCCTGCCGGACCTCGCCCCGGGCGAAGCGAAACGGGCCGGTGCCGCCCTTGACCGAGCGGATGATGATCTCCTCATCCGGGTTGTTGCCATTCTCGACCCCGCCCATGACCAGCATGGGCGGGCTCAGATTGTCAGGCGCAAAGGCGCCGAGGACGATATTGTGTGTGGAGAGGAGATGCGGCTCCGTGCGCGGCGGATCGATGGGCGTGCCGCGGGTGTCCGCCCCCGTCTCCTTGCTGCCGTTGATCAGCACCCAGCCGCGATTGAAATGATGGCCCACCGGCGGCGCGCGGAAATCCCACACAACCTCGTTGTGCAGACGGGCCGACGCGTTGGGCATTGCGGAAATTCGGGTTGGCCGGGAGGGATCGGGAATGGTGCCGCCGCGATAGACCAGGCCCTCCACGAAGTAATAGTCACCTCTTGTGTCTATACCAAAATAATTCTGCGTGTCCGAAGGCCCGATGCGGCCTTCGACATTGTTGGCGTCCGTGTGCCCGAGGACGGCGACGTCCACGACGAGGGAGAACAGGCCATCGGCGCCCCGGCTGACGGGCACCGGCAGGTCTTCGAGGCGATTGGACATCATGCGCGTCCTCCGGAGGCAGGCGGGATCAGAACCGGAGGCGCGCCTGGAGCGTGAAGCTCCGCTTCGGGTCCGGCATGTGCACGCGATCGAGCACCGGGTTGGTGCCGACGGGGAAGGTGGAGAAGATGAGGCCCGAGGTCCGCTCGTCGAACAGGTTGCGCACCAGCAAGGCGACTTCCCACCGCCGGTCGATATCGGCAAGACCGAGGC
>JBKBXK010000092.1:0-3221 GCA_046314095.1 Thermaurantiacus sp.
GACGCTTTCGGCCGGACGTTTCCATACCCATAGGCGAAGGTGGCACGGCAACCGTCGGTCACGGTGATGCTGTTGGCATCGTAGAAAAAGCTGCGATTGCGCACGCAGCTTCCACCGTGCACCTGCACGATTTCCACCCGGTTCTCGACGTTGCGCGCACGGCAGGTCCGGCTGCGGTTGCGGTCGGACTCGCACTTCACGGTTCCTGCAAAATAGGTTGGGCGCGGCGGCGCTGGCGCGGGCAGGGTGGTTGGCGGCATTGGCGCGGGGATCGGCCGTGTCGTCGGCGGTGTCGGCATTGGCGCGGGAAGTGGCCGTGCCGTTTGCGCAGCCACAGACGCGGATACCAGAAAAGAGCTGGCCAGGATCAGGCCGCCACTGATGCAGAAACCAGACTTCGTCATCCAGGTCCTCCCCACGGACCCGCCCTGTGATGGATTTCTGCGTTCCGTGCAATCCTGCAATTCGGGTGACACACCGCGCCTCCAAGGCAACGTCGCGAGCGCTGATCTTGCACTGCGCATCGGACCCAGGGCCCGATTCGCATCGTCCGTCCAAAGCCTGCTGACAATCGCATCAAGGCCCGCTATGCTCGCCAAGGCGGGGGCTCTGAGACAGGTGTTCGGCTGGGAGTTGAACGCTGAGCGGCGGACGGAATATGGACCTGGATCTCGAGGCACGGGTTGCGCGGCTGACCGCCGGGCAGCGCGCGTGCCTTGAACTTGTCGACGACCATGCAACCTCCAAGGAAATTGCGCTGCGGCTGGGAATCTCCCGCCACACAGTCGATGCACGGCTTCGTCAGGCCATGCAGATCCTCGGGGTGACGAGTCGCCGCGAAGCTGCGATCGTCTGGCGCGCGGCGTCCGGCTCCGAGCCGTATCAACCATTCGCATATCAATCGCCGCGGATTGAGTCGCCGGCCGACCATGCCAACACTGGTTTCACCGCATCAGCAGCGGATGGAGTGGCCGATTCGGATGTCGTGGCAGGGTTCGATCATCTTGATGCGAGGGAAGGCCGAGTGGCGGCCCCTCCGACAAGGCATGGTGAGCGCCAGCCTGCCGGCGTCGCCGACGCGGCTGTATACGCTTGGGGGATGGACGCTCCAGAGCGCTCGCTCTCACACCCGGGCCTTCGATTGTGGGGAGGCGTCAATGACCTGACTCTCCCACAGCGCTTTGTCGGCATCCTGATCGTGACGATCGTGGCGATGCTGGCGTTCGGGCTCCTTCTCAGCGGCATCGCGGCCCTCGCCCAACTCCGCGCCTGAGCCCGGCTCAACCGCAAACCCCTTCCCGTTTTGACGTGCTGGCACCGGGCTTGGTTTCCGGGCCGGCCTGGAGATTGCCAATGCCCCGCCTTCGTCGTGAAATCGCTACGCGTGTGACCGCTTCCCTCCGGGAGACCGAGGATGCCGTTGACACGGCCCTCGCCCAGGCTTCCGACTTTCTTGCCATGCTGCCAGCTGCACGCCGCGAGGCGCAGGTGTCGGCCAGCATGGGCCACGACGCGATCGAGCGCGTGGCTGCTGCGATTTCGGCCCTCACCGACGCCCGCCGGGAACTCGTCGCGGCACATGAGGTTCTTGCCGACGTCCAGAATCAGCTCGGCCTTGGAACGACTGCCTTCGGCCCGCTTATCGACAAGCCTGATTATCCGCCGAAGGTGGCCCGACTGCACCTGGTGGACTCTGAGGCCGCGTGATCTTGACGGCCTGCCTACCGGCCAGGGCGGCCGCCTGTAGATGGACGCCCTGGCTGGGCCACCGAAGGCCCTGCTCCTCATGAGTCCCACAGTCGTTCTTCAGGTAGCATTCGTGTCGGCAGTGCTTTGCGTTGCCGCAGCTGCCTGGATGCGCTGCGGTTGGGATGCGCGAATCGCTGCTTCGGCGATCCTTGGCGCCACCTTTCTGACCCCAGTGGCGCAGCTGCGTGACTTCGCCGGCCCCGAAATGGGCATCGTTTTCGTCGATGCCCTGCTGTTCTCCGTGCTGCTCGTGGTCGCTCTCAGGTCGAGAGCCTTCTGGCCGATCTGGGCGGCAGGGTTCCAACTCGGAGCCCTGGCCGTGCACTTCGCCGCTGCCCGACTGCCCAGCATGATTCCCGCTGCCTATGCGGAAACACTCGTCATCTGGTCGTTCCCGGTGCTGGCCGTCGTTGCGGTTGGGATCCTTCGCGAGATCGACGCAGGACAACCCGGGGCGAGGCTCGAATAGGGAGACCCCGAACCCGGCAAACTGATTCTCGGTAACTGCCTCTACAATCAGAAAAATGATCCAACTCGAGGACAAGCGAAGAGATTCTTATGACCATTGCGACAGGAGAAGTGCGACTTTCGCCCGCCCCACACCGGCCGGTTCCAAGGCGGCGCGCCCGTGAGAGCGCCCGGGTGGAGACGGGCGCGCGCGACCGGTGGCTGCTCATGCGGCTGCTCGGCGCGGCACAAAGCACCCCGCGCGTTGCGGACCGCTTGCTTGCGGAGCGTGGTTCGCTCGGCTCCGTCCTTGCGACCAGCGACGAGCGCCTCCGCCAGCTCGGCGCGGACGGCAACGGGATCGCCATGCTGCGGCTCCTGCGCGAAGCCATCGAAGCCGTGCTCGACCCGGGCCCGGATTCGCGGCCGCTGGTCGATGGGCCGCAGACGCTGATGCGGCTCTTCCGTGCGGAGATGGCCTTGCTTCCGGTCGAGCAGGTGCGCGCCGCGTTCCTGGATGCCGGGCAACGACTGATCTGCATCGAAACGATAAGCAATGGCTCGGTCCGCGCCGCCCCGGTCTATCCGCGCGAGCTTGCGCGGCGGTGCCTCGAGCTTTCAGCGACCGGGCTCGTCCTGGTGCACAACCACCCCTCGGGCGATCCAACACCGTCCGAGGAAGACCGCGAGATCAGCCGCGCTGTCGCGGCTGCGCTTGAGACGATTGATGCTCAACTGATCGATCATCTGGTTGTTGCAAGAAACGGCTGGGCGAGTGCGATGCCAGCGATTCGCACGCCGGGACGCGTATCAACGGTTCGCATATCAACCGCGCGGGCTTGTGCGGACGCGGCATGTGCGGCTGATAGCGAGTATTGAGGATGTGGATCTCAACGTTCCGCACCTCGTGCCAATCCGATCCTCCGGGCCTTCTCCCGGAGATACGGAAGGTGGCGGTGGGGGCGGCTTTGAGGACCGGCGGGCGCCCCCCCCCCCGCGCACCCGAAAAAAGAGGGCCCCGCGGG
>JBKBXK010000092.1:3231-7811 GCA_046314095.1 Thermaurantiacus sp.
GGACACTCTTATCCTCCGGGCTTCCTCCCGTATATCCGTATGGGGGGGGTGGCGCCTTTTTCCCCCCCCGGGGGCCCCCACCCCCACCGCTCACCGTAAACTCGAGGCCCAGGCGTGACCAGAGACGTTGGTCGCGGCCTGTGTTTCCGCTTCTCGCCCCTTCCGGCGGCGGGACTACTGATTCATGCTGGCAAAAAAGTCCGCGTTGGTCTGCGAATCCCGCATCTTGTCGAGCAGGAACTCCATTGCGTCGACCGTACCCATCTGCATCAGGATGCGGCGCAGGACCCACATCTTGGCCAGAACATTCTGATCGACCAGCAGTTCCTCCTTGCGTGTGCCGGACTTCCCGACATCCATCGCCGGGAAGACCCGCTTGTCGGCAACCTTGCGGTCGAGCACGATCTCGGAGTTGCCGGTGCCCTTGAACTCCTCGAAGATGAGTTCGTCCATCCGGCTTCCGGTGTCGATGAGGGCGGTCGCAATGATGGAGAGCGAGCCTCCTTCCTCGATGTTGCGCGCTGCGCCGAAGAAGCGCTTGGGCCGTTGCAGCGCGTTGGCATCAACGCCGCCCGATAGAACTTTTCCCGAAGACGGCACGACCGAGTTGTAGGCCCGTGCCAGCCGCGTGATGGAGTCGAGCAGGATCACGACATCCCGCTTGTGCTCGACGAGACGCTTGGCTTTTTCGATCACCATCTCGGCCACCTGCACGTGGCGCGCCGCCGGCTCGTCGAACGTGGAGGATATCACCTCGCCCTGGACCGAGCGCTGCATGTCCGTCACTTCTTCGGGCCGCTCGTCGATCAGGAGAACGATGAGATAGACATCCGGATGATGGGCCGAGATGGCCTTGGCGATGTTCTGCAGGAGAACCGTCTTGCCGACCCGCGGCGGCGCCACGATCAGCGCCCGCTGACCCTTGCCCTGCGGGGCGATGATGTCGATCACGCGCGCCGACTTGTCCTTGCCCGCCGCGTCCTGATAGTCGAGATTCAGTTTTTCGTCCGGGTAGAGCGGGGTGAGATTGTCGAAGTTCACCCTGTGTCGCAGGACATCGGGCTCGTCGAAGTTGATGTTCTGCGGCCGGACCAGGGAGAAATAGCGCTCGCCGTCCTTGGGGGCGCGGATTTCACCCTCCACGGAATCCCCGGTGCGCAGGCCGAACCGCCGCACCTGTGCGGGCGACACATAGATGTCGTCTGGCCCGGCAAGGTAGTTGGCCTCGGGAGACCGCAGGAAGCCGAAACCGTCCGCCAGCACTTCAATCGTGCCGCCACCCAGTATGTCTTCTCCCCGCTCGGCCACAGCCTTCAGGATTCCGAACTGCAGGTCCTGCTTGCGGAGCGTCGACGCCTGCTCGACGCCCAGCTCCTCGGCCATGGTGACGAGCTGTGCGGGTGACTTCTTCTTGAGATCGTGAAGATGCATGGGACTGCCCTGGAGGCTGACGCTGGTGCCGGTAAGGCCGAGGCAGGAAATGCCAGACGCTGCAGCTGATGTGACACGGGAAGTTCGAAACCCGGCCGGGTCTCGCGGGCATAGGCGTAGAGAGAAGGACGGCTGCATGTCAAGCATGGTCGCGGGCCTGCGGCAGCCCTATCTGCGCGCGGTGGTGGACGGTCCGTCTTTCCCTGGCGCCCTTTGGCATGTGGGTTCGGAGCTCAAGGCACGAGACCGGGAGCGCTGGCTGTCGTGCCTGTGGGCGCCGGCGGATGCCAGGCCGGCGCTGATGGCGGTCCACGCGCTGGATTCCGAAATGGCGCGCGTCGTCGCCGACGTCCGCGAGCCGCTTCTCGCGGAAATCCGGCTGGCCTGGTGGCGCGAGCAGGTGCAGGCGGTGGCCGACGGCGCGGCACCGCCGCCGCAACCGCTCCTGCAGCTTTTGGCGACCGAAGCTCGACCACGCGTCGATCTCGCCCGCCTGACGCGTCTTGAGGATGCTTTCCTGCCGCTCGTCTCGGCGGGGCCGCTGGACCAGCGCGAACATTGTCGGCTGCGTGGCCAGACGCTGTTCGAAGCGCTGTTTGCGGCCTGCATGCGCGAGGACGCCGTGGGCCGGGCGGCAGCGCGGGCCGCTGGCACCCTCTGGGCGTCGGCCGAACTGTGGCGGGGCCGCCGGACTGCGCACCAAGGCGCCCTGAGCCTGAACCGAGGGACAGGAAGCCCGGCCGGGGAGCCACTCTCCGATGCCCAGCTTCGAGAGCTGCCCGTGCCGCTGCGCGCGCTTGCGGCCTTGGCCTTGCATGATCACGATGCATCCATGTCCGGCAGGAGTCCCCCGCCGCGTGCGACGGCCGGGCGGCAGTTACGAATGGCGCGCGCGGCGCTGCTCGCTCGTTAACCAAAAAGCGCTGGCCCGCCCGTCCGCGGCCTGATAGCCCTCTGCACAAGGGGTCGGCCATTGAGCACATCATGGGGCCCCCAACATGTCCGTATTCTCGTCAGGTCGTCTCGCCGCCATCGCAGGGGCCGTCATGTTGCTTGCAGGCGCCATCATGCTCTGGGTCGCCTCTGACAATGGACGCGCGGTCGCTGTCCCAACACGGGTGGAAGCGTCCCCTCCGCCTGAGCTTGAAGAGCCGGACCTGTTCCTCGAAGCGCCGGAACCGGACCTGACCATGCCCGACGATCCGGTGCTCCGGGCGCCGCGACAACGGGAGAAATCCGCCGAGGAACGCCGCTTCGACCGGCTGGACCGCAATCGGGACGGCAAGATTCAGCAGGCGGAGTTTCTGGCCGCCCGCAAGCGCAACTTCGACCGCCTGGACGTGAATGGTGACGGTGTGCTCAGCTTCGCCGAATATGCTGCTTCGGGCATCCGCCGCTTTTCCGAGCTTGATGCCAGCGGCGACGGAACGCTCAGCAGAGCCGAGTTTGCCGTCTCGGCGCCGAAACCGCGCCAGCAGACAGCCCGAGCGGGGGCTCAAGACTGCGATTGCAGCGACACCCGGCTCGCAGGGAGCCGGCCGGACTGAGCCGGACGCCAATCTCTGCCGGTTAACTCCGGATTCAGCCCCGGCGAGGCTTAGCAGACGGCGAGGGGGGGCCATTCGGCCATTCAATGGCCTCCAAAGAAAGGATTCCCATGCACAGGAGCTTGATTGCAGGCGCAGCTGCGGCAGCGGCGCTGGTCTTTGCCGTTCCGGCGGCCGCCGAGCCGTTCAATGGCTTCTTCGTCGGCGCACAGGGCGGCTGGCAGGGCGACCGCTACTCCGGTGACGTCACGGTCGTGACCCCGCCCGGCGGCGAGACCCTGCCCGGTGTGTCGCTGTTCCGGCTGAGCGAGAACGCGTCGGGCTTTGCTGGCGGCATCTTCATCGGGGCCGACGGCCGAGTATCGGAGCAGTTCGTGATCGGCGGCGAAGTCGGCGTGAACTGGGGCGGCGGCTCGATCGATCTCAATCCGTTCGGCCCGCGCAGCGAGTTCGAGACCCGGCGGACCATCGATGTCACGGCCCGCGCGGGCGTGCTCGCGACGCCCCAAACGCTGATCTATGCGCGCGGCGGCTATAGCAATGCGCGCTATCGGCTGCTGATCGGAAATACCGGCCAGGCCGAAAACCGCGACGGCTGGACGCTGGGCGCCGGCGTTGAACAAGCCTTCAGCCAGAATGTGACTGGTCGAATCGAGTATCGCTACAGCGACTATGGGCGCGACCGCGCGGTGGATCCGGTCGGCACTGTCAGCGCGAAAGCCACCCGAAACCAGGTGATGGCAGGCGTCGCCTTCCACTTCTGACAGGGGCTGCCGCAGACCGAGAAAGGGTCCCGTGCAGAGTCGCACGGGACCCTTTTTTCATTCACGGCCTCTACTGGGCAGCCATGGCATCGGCTGCATCATGCTCGACCGTGCGCACGGCATCGAGAAGCCGTTTTTCGATAGCCCGCATCTTTTGCGGGGCATTGAGTTTGTCGCCCGTGAGATCGGTCAGGTAGAATGTGTCCACGGCGCGCTCGCCATATGTGGCGATGTGCGCGGAATGGATTGTCACCCTTGCATTGTAGAGCGCCCTGGTAAGGGCGTGCAGGAGCGCCGGTCGATCAAGCGCATTGACCTCAACCACGGTGAACCGGTTGGATGCGCGATTATCGATGAACACCTGCGGCACGACCCGGAATGCGTCCTGGCGCCGTCGCGGAAGAGGCTTTTCCGAAAGCCGGGCGGCAAGGCGCACCTTGCCGGCGAGCGAATCCCGTATCGCCTGCTCCATCCGCCGTAGCCGTCGGGGCTCATCGAATGTTCCGCCAAACGGATCCTGGACGACGATGTTGTCGAGCGCCATGCCGTCGCGCGTGGTGTGGATGCGCGCGTCGACGATATTGGCACCGGCAAGCGAAATGCCGCCAGCGATACGGTAGAACAGTCCCGGATGATCCTGTGCCCAGATGGTCACCAGGGTGGTTCCGCTGCCCGAATCCGGAATGGTCCGGATTGTCAGCGGCGCCTGATCCTGCTCGGCGTCGGCCACCAGCCGGGCATTGGCGGCAAGCACATCGCCTGGCTCCGAAAGCCAATAGCTGTCGGGAAGTCGGGACGCCCAGTGTTGCATCCGACTCTCTGGCCATCCCATCACCTG
>JBKBXK010000093.1:0-7793 GCA_046314095.1 Thermaurantiacus sp.
ACGATGTCTGCCGCGGCCGGCAATATTGCGATCCGGGGATCTCTGCTGCTGTCACGGCGATCCCGGGCGCCGTCGTTGTCGGGCACCTCGACGGCCGTCTCCGGGTGCATGCGGCCGATACTGGGCGGCTGATCTGGGAAACGGACACGACCCGGGAGGTGATGACGGTTTCGGGCGAACGGGCGTCTGGCGGGAGCATGAGCGGACCGGGACCGGCAATCGCACGCGGGCATCTTGTCGCCAACTCCGGCTATGGCCTCTATTACCACATGCCGGGAAATCTGCTGATGGTGTTCAGTCCGGGCGGGCGCTGACGCTCAGGCCGCGCGAGCGCGCGACACGAAGGGGCAGCTTTCCTCTTTCTCCACCACATCGAGCACGAAGGCCATCTTGGCCATGCCTCCGATGAAACCGGCGACCACGGCAATCTCGCAGATTTCGGCGTCCGACAGATGGACACGCAGACGCTGGTAGAGGTCCGTGTCCAGCCGACCCTCCAGATTGGTCATCACCATCCGGTCGGCGAAATCGAGCACGGCGCGCTCGCATTCTGTGAAGCCCGACCGGTCTCCCTCGATCGCCTCCAGCTGTGCGGGGGTGAACCCAGCGGCAAGCGTTCCGGCGCGGTTCTGGAGATTGCAGCTGCGGCAGCCATGGGCGAGGCTGAGGCGGAGGCGGACCAGCTGCTTCAGCCTGGCATCGACCCGCCCGGCAAAGAAGATCTCGCCATAGAAGCGCTGCATGATGAAACCCAGAAGTTCGGGCGCAGCTGCCATCACCTCGACGAAGGCCGGCTCTCCGGTGAGACCGTTCAACGTCTCCCACGCCTCCCTCCACTCCGGCGCCAGCGCCTCGGGCGGGGTTCGGGTCATCACGGTGCCGGCCATTGCGTCTCTCCCTCAGGCGCCCCCGTTGACATTGAACCAGTCCGGCATGCCCGCCGGCCATACGACTCCCCACTGCGACTGGCCGCCATCGATGACGAGGCATTCGCCGGTGATGAAGCGCGACGACGGCGCGGCCATATAGACGACGGCCTCGGCGACATCCCAGGCGTCGCCGCGCATCTTCATCGGATTGGCCTCGTGAAATCGCTGGAGGGCGTGGTCGGGATAGACATGGAAGCCCTCTGTCTCGATCACTCCGGGGGCGATGCAGTTCACGCGGATGCGATTGGGCGCCCATTCCGTTGCAACCGTCTTGGACAGATAGATGACACCGGCGCGCGCGGCGCAGGTATGCGCGGCCTGCGGCATGCCTCGCTCCACCTGCGCCACGATATTGATGATGTTGCCGGGCGCAGCCTCGGCAACCCAGCGCCTGGCAGCCTCCTGCATCATCCACCAGGTGCCGTTCAGGTTGGTGTCGATGACGGCGAGCCAACCCTTGCGGCTGAACTCGATGGCGTCCTGCGGGAACTGCCCGCCAGCATTGTTGACGAGCGCGGAAAGACCTCCGAACCGGTCATGAACCGCTTCGACCAGCGCTTCCACCTGCTCCGGGTCACGGATGGTCATCGGAACGGCCAGGACTGGCCGGCCGGTGGCCGTCTCGATCGCAGCTGCCGTGGCGTCGAGCCTGTCTGCCCTGCGGCCGCAGATGGCGACGTTGGCACCGAGGCGTGCCGCGAGGAACGCAATTGCCTTGCCCATGCCGCTGCCGCCACCGGAGACCAGCAGGGTCTGTCCGTCGAGCAGATCGTGGCGAAACACGGTTGGCCGCACGGCGAGCTCGGCGTCGGTCATGCCGAGCACCGCCTGCGCGTCCTGCGGTCGCTCTGCGGGGCGGTTCACGCCGCCTCGACCCATGGCTCCAGCACCTGCGCGACGGCAAGTTCGGGCGGCACGCGGTTGAGCCCGATGCGTCGATCAAGCTCTTCGTGCCAGTGATAGATACGTCGCTCCTGGTAGTTCAGCGGGATGCCGCGAAAGCCGCGACTCTCGACCGATTCCTGGATGGATGGAGCGAACTGCGTATCCTCGTAGAGTATCCGTTCAAAGTTGGCGATCCGCGTATCCCACAAGGGGCTCCGGCCCTCGGGGCCATAGGGTGGTGAAAACCAGTGGCACTCGATCACCATGGCGCGCGCGCCACGCGGCCAGAACACCAGCATCGGTAGTCCGGTCGCGGCCGGCGGCATCACGATGTTGGGGAAGATGTGATAACTCACATTGTTGCAGCGCGGGATTTCCGTCACCGTGGGAATGTCGGGCATGCCGACCGTTCCCGGGTCCACCCAGTCGGGCCGCCGGTTCGGCGTGACCATGCGGCTGTGCCCACCTGGCCAGAGGGTGATGGTGGTTCCCCGGTGGTCGAGAAACCGGTCGACCGTGTTCTGGTGGATCGACTTCAGGTGATAGACCTCGAGGAACGCATCGAGCAGCACCTTCACATTGCAGGCAACCTCATAGGCCCTGCTGTCAACGAGGGTCAGCTCGTCGGGCGCGAACTGCGCAAGCTCTCCGGTCAGCGGCCCGAGCGACGCCAGGAGGGGCGGGGCCTCCATGTCCTCGTTCAGAAAAATCCAGCGCCCCAGCCGCTCGCACCGCACCGGGATCAGCGACCGGCAGGAGAAATCCAGGTCAACGAAATCGCGCCGATCCCGCACCGCCACGAGATCGCCCTCCAAAGTGTAGGACCAGCCATGATAACCGCACACAAAGCCCCTGCCCTCTCCCGCATCATCGGTCACCAGCGGGGCACCGCGATGCCGGCAGCTGTTGTAGAAGGCCTTCACCTCGTCCGCGAGCGTGCGCACCACGAGGATGGGTGTTCCGGCATTGCGGGTCAGGAACCAGCTTCCCGGCTTCGCCAGCTGATCCATGTGCCCGGCATAGAGCCAGACGCGGCGCCACATGTGCTCCGCCTCAAGGGCGAGAAACGCAGGGTCGACATAGCGGCCCGCCGGCACATCGGGGAGACGGGGAAAGCCCTCGGGCGGCGCCGTTCGCGCCGCCTCATAGGCCATGCCCGCCTTCACGCGCTCGGTCGTGGCCTGGTCCATCCCAACACCCCTTGCGGCAAGCCCTCGTCGGAACGCAAGCTAGCACCGCCACCCGGAAAAACAATCATGCATGATTTTTTTATCGCGTTGCGGTGGGGTCTGGTCTAGTCCGCCGGTGGGAGAGCGAGATGGATTTCAGACTGAACGAGGATCAGCAGCAGCTGCGCGAGGCGGCCCGAAGCTTTGCCCGCGCGGAGCTTCCGGCCATTGCCGAAATCTGCGAGCGCGACAACCGCCCGCCGCCTCACAATCTCGTTCGCCGCTATGCCGAGCTCGGTTTTCTCGGCATCAACGTGCCCGAGCGGCTGGGCGGTCTCGGCCTCGGCAATCTCGAGGCACTGATCGTGCTCGAGGAGTTTGCAAAGGTCTCTTCCGCAGTTGCCTTTCCGGTGTTTGAAAGCTCGGTCGGTCCGGTCCGGGCGATCGAGCATTTTGCCAGCGCCAGCCTGGCCGACCGCATCGTGCCGGCTGTCTGCCGCGGGGAAATGGTGGTGGCAGTCGCCATGTCGGAACCGGAGGCCGGCAGTGCGCTCACGGATCTGAAGACACGGGGCGAGATCCACGAGGGCCGCGTGATCGTGAATGGAACCAAGCGCTGGTGCTCGGGCGGTGGCCACTCGGACGGATACCTCGTCTATTGCCGCCTTGCGGACCTGCCAGGCGCCAAGGGCATCGGGGCGGTGTTCGTCGAGAAGGATACGCCGGGCCTCTCCTTCGGGCCAGCCGAAGATCTGATGGGCTTTCGGGGCGTTCCGTCTGCAGACATCTTCTTCGACAACGTTTCCGTGCCTGTCGAGAATGTCGTGGTGCCGGCCGGTGGCTTCGGGAAGTTGATGGAGGCCTTTGATCTCGAACGGTGCGGCAACGCCACCATGGCGCTCGGCCAGGCCTCCGGGGCGCTCGAAGATGTGCTTGCCTATGTCGAGGAACGGCATCAGTTCGGCAAGCCCATCGCCGAGTTCCAGGCCGTGCAGATCAAGCTGGCCGAAATGCAGATGAAGGTGGAGGCAGCACGACTTCTCATCTGGCGTGCGGCTGCAAATGCCGAGAACGGTTTGCCTTCGATCCTCGACAGTTCCACAGCCAAATGCTTTGCAAACTCCATTGCACGGGAAGTGGCAGGCGACGCCGTGCAGCTGATGGGCGCCTATGGATACTCTCGCCAGTTCCCGATGGAGCGGCGCCTGCGCGACGCCTGGGGATGGGGAATCGCCGGCGGCGCGATCGACATCCAGAAGGTGAACATCGCCTCGGCGATGCTCGGCCGCCGGTTCGACCAGCGCCGATGAGCGACTGGACTGCGGCAGCAAAGCTCGCCGAACTTCCGGAGGCAGGCAGCCTTGCAGTGGCGACCAGTGGCCTGTCGCTGCTCCTTGTGCGCTCCCCCGCGGGCCTGTTCGCCATCGAGAACCGCTGCACCCATGCGCAGCAGGAACTCGCCGGCGGTCGCGTGCGGGGATTCCATATCTTCTGTCCGGCACATGGGGTGCGCTTCGATCTGCGCACGGGCTGCCCGTCTGGCGACCTCACGCGCACGCCCGTGCGCACCTTCCCGGTGAAGGCCGAGGGCGGGACTGTATGGGTCGATCTCGGCACATGAGGCGCCTGCTCCACCTCAATGCCAGCCCGCGCGGGCGCCGGTCCCGGTCGCTGGCCGTGGCGAACGCGCTGGTTGACCGAATGTCCGCTGGCATCCCCGGCCTTGCGACCCACCGGATCGACCTGTTCGAGGCACCGCTGCCGCGTTTCGACGGGACAGCAGTCGAGGGCCGCTACCGCCTGTTGCACGGTCAGGCCCCTGCGCCGGAAGAGGAAGCGGCGTGGAAGGCGATGCGGGAGATGGCGCAGAACGCGCTCGCCCACGATATCTGGCTCATCAATACACCGATGTGGAACTTCGGCCTGCCCTTTCCGCTGAAGCAGTGGATCGACTCCGTCACACACCCGGGACTCCTGTTCGAAGTCTCCGCCGACGGGTCCGTAAGAGGGCTTGCCGGGGGCCAGCGGCTGATCCTGGTTGCTGCCAGCGCCATGCCGTTCGCGCTGGACCCTGCCCTTGCCGATCTGGATTTCCAGCTTGCCTATCTGAACGCCTGGGCCGGCTTCATCGGGATCACGCGCCTCGAGGCGATCCGCATCGCGCCAACCTACGGACCGGACGAGGTGGTGGCGTCTGCCATGGCCCGTGGCCACGCGGACGCATCGGCACTCGCGGAACGGCTCATGCAGCAGGCGCGCGCCGATGGACCAGATTGATGCTGCGAAAGGTGACGATCTCATGGCCTGCCTCGGTGAGGAGCGCGTAGGCGGTGATTGCCGTGCCACGGTCGTTCCGCGACGCCGAGGGCCGCAGCTCGACGATCTCCGATCGGGCGAAGACGCGGTCCCCGGCCCGCAACGCACGTTTCAGCCGAAGTTCATCGAAGCCCACTCCGCAGACGAAATCGATGTCTCCGTTCATCTGGTGATCCAGCTGTCGCCAGATGGCCAGAACATGCACGCCGCTCGCCACCAGCTCCCCGAACACAGAGTCACGGGCCGCGTCGGGATCGGCGTGAAACCATTGCGGATCCCAGCGGCGGGCAAACTCCAGAATTTCGTCGGCTCCAACGTCGCGCAGAGCCGATTGGCGACTCTCTCCAACCACCAGATCTTCGAACTTGCGGGGCGGGCGCATGCCCTTTGCCATGAGCCCGGCCCGCGCCAACGGCAAGGAGACGTGTGATGACCGGACAGCTTGACGGCAAGGTGGCGATCGTGACGGGGGCGGCAAGCGGAATTGGCGAGGCGATTACGCGCCTTTTCGCCGATCAGGGCGCCGCCGTTTTGGCGGTCGACATGCAGGCGATCGCACTCGATGGGCCCAGGGTCGGCCATCTTGTCCTCGACGTGACCGCGCCCGACGCTGCGCCGCGGATGGCTGACGAAGTCGCAGAGCGGTTTGGCGGTCTCGACATCCTCGTCAACAACGCCGGCATCTGCCTGCCCGGCACCGCCGAGGACCAGAGCGACGAAAGCTGGGAGCGGACCATGGCGGTGAATGTGACCGCGCCTTTCCGGATCACCCGGGCATGCCTGCCGCTCCTGAAAGCGCGCGGCGGTGGCCGGATCATCAACATCGGCTCCATCATGTCGGAGTTCGGCGGGCCGGGCCTTTGCGCCTATGGCACGTCCAAGCACGCGATCGCCGGGCTGACGAAAGCCATGGCCGCAGACCTTGGCCAGTTCGGGATCGCTGCCAACTACATCCAGCCGGGCGCCATATGGTCTGCGCTGTCGCGCCCCTTTTTCGATGACCCGGATTTCCGCGGCTATTGGGAAGGCAAGGCACCGATGGGCCGTATCGGCGACCCGGAGGATGTCGCCGCCGCGGCGCTGTTCCTGGCATCGGATGGCGCGAGGTTCGTGTCAGGAGCCGGCATCCGGGTCTGCGGGGGCGCGATGGCGCGCTTCTAGCACATAAGGATACGCCAGCCCCGCCTTTCGCTCAGAAAGCCCACAAGGCCGAGCGGCTCGATGCCCGGCGGCAGGCCGGCAGCGTCGATCCCCCGCGCAGCCATCGACGTCTGGCAGACACCCACATCTGCCCCGAGTTCTAGGAGGATCGTCAGTGGCGCCGCCCCTCCGCCGAGCAACCTCAGCGCGTCGCGCGACAGGAACAGGCCCACCGGGTCGCCAAGCGCCGCCGCAGCCGCTGCAAGCTCCAGCGCGGCCTCCACGCGCGGGCCATCGGCCTCGGCCAGCACCAGCGCAAGCCCCGTCATGCCGCCTCCCTCGCGGCAGTGCTGCAGACAGGGCAGGCCGGGTCCTTGGGCAAGCGGACCGTGCGCGCCTCGAATCCCATGGCATCGAAGAGCAGCAGCCGGCCCACAGTTTCCCCACCGAAGCCTGTCAGAAGCCGGATCGCCTCGAGTGCTGCAAGGGCGCCGAGCACCCCTGCAAGGGCGCCGAGCACGCCCGCCTCGGCGCAACTGGCACCCTCCCGGTCGGTGGCGGCGCCGGCGAGGCAGGCCCAGCAGGGCGCGTCGGCCAGATGGCCCGCAAAGGTGCCGACATGTCCCTCGAAGCTGCCGATGGCAGCCGCAACAAGCGGCAGCCCGAGCCGCACGGCGGCCTGGTTCACCGCAGCGCGGCTGGCGAAGCTGTCTGTCCCGTCGAGGACCAGCTCATGCCCGTGCAGCAGCGCCTCGGCATTGCCCGCTTCCAGGCGGGCCACCACGGGCATGACGTGACAATCGGGATTGAGAGCGGCTGCGCGCGCCGCTGCGACCTTCGCCTTCGGCGCGCCGATATCCGTTTCCGTGAAGAGGATCTGCCGCTGGAGATTGGAGAGGTCGACCCGGTCATCGTCGATGAGCGTCACCGCGCCCACACCCGCTGCGGCCAAATAGGCCAGCGCGGGGCAGCCAATCCCGCCCGCACCCACGACGGCGATGCGGGCCGCAAGGAGCCGCTTCTGACCGGCTCCGCCCACCTCTTTCAGGACAATGTGGCGGGCGTAGCGCTCCAGCTGGCGGTCGGTCAGATCCAAGCCGGTCAGCCTGTGCCGGTGGAGCCGAAGCCGCCTGTGCCGCGGCCGGTTGCGTCCAGCGAAGCCGTTTCCTGCCATGCGGCACGTGTCACCGGCGCGAGGAGCAGCTGGGCGATGCGCATGCCCCGCTCGATGGTCACGTTCCGGTCGCCCAGATTGGCAAGGATGACCTTCACCTCGCCACGATAGTCGCAATCGATGGTGCCCGGGCCGTTGAGGACGGCAAGGCCTTGCTTGAGCGCGAGGCCCGAGCGTGCC
>JBKBXK010000094.1:0-286 GCA_046314095.1 Thermaurantiacus sp.
TCTCGACCCGGCCAAGGCTCAGCGCATTCTCGCCGACAAGGTCCAGAAGCCGCCCCGGCGTTGCAACCAGTATGTCGACACCGCGCGCAAGATCCTGCCGGTTGCGGTGCATGGAGGTGCCGCCGACGACGGTTGCAACGCGGATCGGCGTGCCCCGTCCATAGACTTTCGCACTGTCGGCGATCTGCGCAGCCAGTTCCCGCGTTGGCGCAAGCACCAACATGCGGCACGTGCGCGCCTGCGGCCGGTTCGGGTGCGCCAGCATCCGGGCAAGCGCCGGCAGGAG
>JBKBXK010000094.1:296-7693 GCA_046314095.1 Thermaurantiacus sp.
CCGGTGCCCGTCTGGGCGATGCCGAGAAGGTCATTGCCTTCCAGAAGCGGCGGAATGGCCTGCGCCTGGATCGGCGTGGGTTCGGAATAGCCCCGGGCGGCAAGCGCCTGGAGCAGCGGGGCCGGAAGCCCCAGTTGGTCGAATGTCAAAGTCAGTCCTTACATGTTCGATGCACTCCGCGCGCATCGGCACACGGAAGGGCGGGGATAGCGCCCCGCGTGACATGGGAAGCCTGAAATCGCCGGAACGCGAGCCGCGGCCTGACGGACGGAAGGAACGTCTCGCCCCCTCGGTCCACCGGCCGGTTCACGCTGCAAGAGCGCTCCGGTCGCCGTCATGTGGCGTGTCCGCGCCCGCTTGGCAAGGCCCGGTGCGTCCTGCCCCGCGTTCAGGCCGCCCCTTTGGCCTTCAGGCCGCCCCTTTGGCCTTCAGGCCGGTTGCGGCCTCCGCCGCGCAACCGCAAGCGCGGCCAGCGCCACCATGCCGTTCAGCACGCCCACGATCAGGAACGGCCACGCCGGCCCCAGGGCATCGAAGGCCCAGCCGGCGATCGCCCCCAGCACCAGGATTCCAACTGCACCGGAAAAGTTGAACAGGCCAATCACCGATCCGCGCTCGGCCTGGGGCGCGGCCTTGCCAATGAGCGTCTGCGCGCCCAGCACGGCGGAAATCTGGCCGATGCCGAGCGCTGCGAAGAAGGGAATGGCGGCCGGCGCCAGCGGGTCGGCCACCAGGCCCATCGAAAGATAGCCGACGGCGCCCAGCCCCATGGCGCAGGCAAGCATGATCGCGCGCGGCAGCCGGTCGATGAAGGCGATGATGGCAAGCGGCCACATGAGCGCAGCCGATTGCGCGATGATGAAGGGAATGCGCCCCGCCTCCAGCGCCTCCGATGGGCTCATGCCGGTAGCCATGGCGGCCTGCTTGCCCCAGGCAACGGTGAAGATGCCCACGATGGCAAGATCGCCGCGCGCCACGAACGCGGCCGCATAGCCGACCGCGATCTCCGGAGAGCGCCGCGCGGCGTCCGCCCCGCGCTTCAGCATCACCGCAAGCGGCAGCCGCTCGGTTCCCGCAGGCGCACCGCGCTTCAGCCCCGCCCACAGGAGCGCGGCGGTGATTGCGCAGGCCACCGCGCCGACAATCCCGGTGGCCACCGCGGCATCCGGCCCGGCCATGCCCCGGCCCACGAACCAGGCTGGAAGCGCCCCCAGCACGAGGGCAAGCATCACCACGCCCAGCCCGTTCAGGATCCCGCCCAGCGCGGCCAGCTTGCCCCGGTCCTTCTCCACGGCATAATCGGCCAGAAGCGTGCCATACATGCCGGTGGCCGCCCCGATGCCAAGGGCATAGACGATGCGCACGGCCGAGAATTCCAGGAACGAACCGGCCAGCGGAAACAGGAGATAGGCGGTCGCCATGGCAAGGAAGCCGCCGACATAGATGATCCGCCGGCCGAACCGGTCCGAGAGCGCGCCCAGCGGCCCATAGGCGAGGATCAGCACGACTTCGTTGACAATGGTGAGCGTGCCGAGCGCGCGCCCCTGCGTTCCCTCGTCCATCCCCAGCGTCTCGGTGAGAAGATAGGGGGTGAGGACGGCCATACCGGTCACCAGCCCGATGGTCACGAACGCCGCGTACATCAGCGTCCAGCCATTGGTCTTCGAAACGCCGTCTTCCAGGGTCACGGGGCCGAGGCGGATGTTGGGCGAGGCGGCAGTCACGGTCTCGGCCTTTCGGATGCGGGCGGAAGCAGGCGGCGGAAGGTCTCGGCAAGCACTGCGCCCGCCTCGGCCTGATAGGCGCCGCCGGGCGTGCCGGTGAAGACGACATCGGTCCGGTCCAGGCGAAAGCGGCGCACCCACGGCTGGTCCCAGTCGATGTCCTCCGGCGGCCCCTCGAACCTCTCATATCCGGGCAGGCCTTCGAACATCAGCAGCGAATGCAGGAACACGGTGTCGGTGTTCTCGGCGAGGAACTCCACCGGCACGGCGATTGCCATGGCATCGCCGCGTGCCGCGGCCCGTTCGAACACTTCGCGCACCGAGAGGATCCGGTCCGCCGGGTCCTCGATGGCGTCGGCAAAGGCCTCCTGCGCTGCCACCACGCGAACGGTGCGCCAGCCGCGTTTCTGAAGGGCTGCCACCAGCTGCGGCTGCATCACGGCGACCGCCCGCTCGCTGTTCTGCACCCAGGGGTCGCGCCGGCGCTGCGCCACGGGAAGGCCGTGCAGGGTCACGATCAGGGTGGCGGCTGCCTCAGGGCTGGGAGGTGCCGGCGCCGTCCGCTCGAGGTGCCGCGCCCAGAAGGCCGCGTAACTCTCCATCTCCCCCATCTGCGGCGCAAACAGCAGGCGCGGCATCGGCCGTCCGGTCCGCTCTGCCCATGCCTCCACCTTGCGCTTCAGCTTGGGGTAGGCGCCGCGATACTCCTCGAACGCCGAATGGATCGGCAACGCCGAGCCGATCACGAGCGTGTCGATGCCCGATTCCAGCACCCGCTCCAGCTCGCGCTCGGCATCGAGCGGCGCGAAGATGTCGTAAATCCCGGTCGCAACCACCGCCGGGTGCCATGAAAGGTCCGCGAACGCGGCCTGCAGCATGGCCAGCGTCTGGTCGCGCTGCGGCAGATAGCCATCGGGAAGCCGCGCATAATAGAGATCCCGGGCCTTCAGCATCGCGCGCTGCGCCGGGCTCGAGGTGCCGCCGGTGCGGTGCGGATAGAGAAAGGTGCCGATGTCGCCGGCCGTGGTGCGTGAGGGCGGCACCCAGTCCACGCGTCCGCGCCGCCATTTCTCAACGAACGGGATCCCGTCCCAGTCCTCGGCGCGGCCATCCGCCGCCACCAGCGTGCGCGGTGCGAAGGGCGCGGCTGCATCCGCATTGCCGGGATCGATCAGCGCCACGCCGCGATCCCGCCGGGCCAGCACGTTCACGGGCCAGGGCACCGCCACCTCGAACAGCTTGACGATGAAATTCTCGGTGAAGCCGGTCTCGAAGGTCGATGGCTGCATCAGGGCGACTGCAATCACGCCCACCCGGCCCTCTGCCACGGCGTCGGCGGGCTGCGCCTGCACGGCCCGATAGGCGTCCCAGTGAAAGGGCCAGCCGCGCGGCTGGTTCATCAGGAAGAACAGGAGGACGATGAAGCCGGTCGCAAGCAGCCCGCCCCACAGGAAGGCGCGCAGGCGGCGGCGACGGGAGAGCCCTGGGCTCATGGCTCTCCCGTCCCGTCTGACTAGAAGCGCCAGCCGGCGCGGACGCCGAAGGTGCGTGGGTTCGGCAGATAGGCGACAAATCCCCGACCCGGCGCAAACCCTTCCGGCCGGCCGAAGTCCACGTTGCGCTGCGCGCTTTCGATGGTGCGGTCGTCAAACAGGTTGTCGACATAGGCCGTCACCGACACACCCTGCCACTCCACGCCCGCGCGCAGGTCCACCCGCCAATATTCGGGCAGGAAGGCGAGGTTGGATTCATCGGTAAAGCGCCGTGAGCGATAGCGGGCATTGGCGCCGATGAACCAGGCGTCGCGCTCGGCGCCGAACGGCATGCGGAATTCGCCGGAAAGGTTCAGCGCATGCCGCGGCGACTTGCCGACGAGATTGCCCGAGAAGTCGGCGCAGAGATTGCCGGCCTCGGCACGGTTCTGGTCCGACGAGGTTTGCCCGAACGGCACGCCGCACTGGTCGAAGGCGCTCGCTGGCGAGCCCGGCGGCGGCCCCTGGATATATTCGTCGAACTTCGATCGCGTGAAGGCATAGCCGATGCCGAAGCGCAGCATGTCCGTCGCCCGCCAGTCGAGATCCACCTCCACGCCCAGGATGCGCACCTTGCCCGCGTTCACGATGCCGGCGGTGGTGATCACCTGGCCGGTCTGCGAGATGTTGGTGTTCTGCACCCCGATCTGCTGGTCCTTGTAGTCGTTGTAATAGATGTCGGCGTTCAGGATCAGCCGCCGGTCGAACAGGGCCGACTTCACGCCAAGCTCATAGGCGCTCACCCGCTCGGGCTGATAGCCCTGGCCGGTGAACTCCACGATCTCGTTGGTGTTGAAGCCGCCCGGCTTGAAGCCCCGCGCCCAGCTTGCGTAGATCAGCACATCGTCGGCCGCGCGCCATTCGGCGGTGAACCTTGGTGTCAGCTTCTCCGATTTCAGGGTCGCGGTCCGCGGGCAGGCGGCGACCACGCCCGGGGGCGGCGTGCCCATCGGGTTCTGCGGCGAGAACACGGCCCCATTGGCGAACTGCGGCAGGCACACCGGCCGCAGGTTCGAAAGCGTCACATCCTGCGAGCGCCAGCCGGGAATGGTGTAGCGGATGTCGTCATAGTTCCAGCGGATGTCGGCCGTCAGCCGGAAGACATCGGTCACATCCCAGCCAAGGCTGCCATAGACTCCATAATAGTCGGTATCGCGGGTGTTCACGACCGGGAACTGGAAGTCCGCCCGGGGCGCAGTCGAAAGCAGGAAGGGCGGCCCGGCCAGTGGCGATTGCGGGTTCCGCAACCAGAATTGCGCTGCGTTGATGAGGCGCGATTCCTCCGAGAAGATCTGCCCGCCCACCATCACGTCCACCCGGCCAAACCGCCGGAACAGCCGCAGCTCATGGTCCCACGCCGTGTTGGTGTAGGTAAGGTCCTGCAGCGCGTTCAGCGACAGCACGAACCCGGGCGGCGCTGCGAAGTTCGAATAGTCGCCGTCCTGGAGGATGTGGCTGCGGTTATCCAGATACCCCAGCCGGTACGAAAGCGAGCCCCACTCCGCGTCCCAGCTGGCGTTCACCGAAACCAGATCCTGCCGCAGCCGCAGCCCCGCGAACGGCTGTCCCGTGAAGGGGTCCGGCGAAAGCTGGATATCGGCCTCGGTGGCCGTGATCGGCCCCACCAGCGTGCCACGCGTGCACTGCACCTGCGCCGGCGGCGGCAGCGTGCCGGGGTTGTCGGGGCAGGGGATGGTCGCGGGCGCGCCCGGAACGGCGGAATAGCGCGCACCCGGCGCCGGCAGCCGCACGTTCGAACCAAGGAAGGCCGTGGCCATCTCGGTTGCACGCTCGCGCGAATGAATCCAGCGGCCGACGATCCGCACGTCCTCAACGGGCTTCACCAGAAGCGCAACGGAGACCCCCTCCGATCGCATCCCGCCCAGCCGCGCGCCGGTCACGGGGTTGCGGTAGAAGCCGTCCCGCTCCTTCCATGCCCCGTTCACCCGCACGGCCAGCCGGTCGTCGATGATCGGCACGTTGATCGCCCCCTCGATGGCCTTCAGGCCGCCCTCGGCAAGCTCGCCGCTCACGCGGCCTTCCCACTCGCCCTGCGGCTCACGGGTGATGTAGTTGATGGCGCCTGCAAAGGCGTTGCGGCCATAGAGCACCGATTGCGGGCCCTTCACCACCTCGATCCGCTCCAGGTCGAAGAGCGAGGCGTTGAGGCTGGCCCCGCCGCCCGCGATCGAGAGATTCTCGCCCGAAAGATCCTGTCCGTCGATCAGCACGGCCACCGATGGCCGGCCGCGCTCGGCCTGCATGCCGCGCACCGCCGGCCGCGTGTCGTTCAGGAATCCGCCCATGTCGAAGGTGAGGCCGGGCACCAGCCGGGTTATGTCCTCGACATTGCGCAGCCCCTCGCGCTGGATGGTGCCATCCTCGAACGCGCGGATCGCCAGCGGCACATCCTGAAGCGCCTCGGCGCGCTTGCGCGCGGTCACGATGATGTCGGAAAACTCCGGCTCCTGCCGCTCCGCCTCGCTGGCCAAGGCCGATCCCGCCACGGCCACCGCGCCAACGGAAAGGAGCCAGCGCGCGACCCGCCCAGAGCCTCTGCCTGTTGCCACCATGATCCTGTCCCCACTTCGCCCGGGCGGCAAGGCTCCGGGCCGTTGATCCCTCGTTCGGTGGCTTCGCATCGCTCGATACCGGGCCAGATGCCGGAAGGGGCTTGCAAAGTTGACCGACCGGTCTACTTTCTGCGGCGCGCCGGCTGCGGCGTCAAGCCGAATTGTGACAGGACGATGCAACCGGCGAGGCAAAGGGTGGGGAGTGTGATGGCCGAACCACAGGGGCAGGAGGAGGGCAGGCGCGAGGCCAAGCGGGCCGGGCGGCAGCGCGCCCGCCGCCGGGCCACCGAGGATTCGATCCTCGATGCCTTCGACCGGCTCTTGGAACGTGGCGGGGTCTCGGCGCTCGGAGTCAACGCGCTGGTGAAGGAGGCGGGGGTCGGCAAGAAGCAGCTCTACGACTATTTCGGCGGGCTCGCCGGGGTCGCCGGGTGCTGGGTGCGCCAGCGCACCGTCTGGCACAGCCTCGAGGACATCATCGGCGAGCCGTGGGAGCGGTTCGCCGCCCGCCCGCCGGGCGAAAAGCTCCGCCATGTCAACGCCTGCTACGCCGAAAGCCTCCGCCGCAATCCGCGGCTGTGCGAGCTGCTTGCCGGCGAGTTCCTCCGCTCGGAGGAAGTGAAGGCTGCGGTCGATCATGTCCGCCAGCTGGTCCGCGAGGATTTCGAGCGGGTGATTGCGTCCGATCCGGCGCTGCGGCACCCCGACATGGCCGCGCTCAACCTCGTTGCCTACACCTGCGCCACCTACCTCGGGCTCCGCGCCCACCACCAGCCGGTGTTCTTCGGCTTCGATCTCTCCTCCGAAACAGCCTGGGTCACGGTGATGCACATGGTCGACCGCACGCTCGCGCGCGCCGCATCCGACCTGGCCGGAGCCGAAAGTTGACTGACCGGTCCCTCCAGCCGCTCGCCTCGGGCGACATCCTCGTCACCGCCACCCGGCTGGCGGCCGGCGCCCGCTTCCCGACGGGCGACGGCGCCATTCGCCAGCTTCGGCCCGACCTTTCGATCCGGGGCGAGACGGCAACCGGAACGCGCGGGCTTGTCGCCCATCTCGCCTTCGATGGCGAGGGCCACCTCTGGGCGCTCGATCCGCAGGCGCGCGCGATTGCCCGTTTCGACCGCGATGGCGCGCGCATGCCCGCGCCCGGCCTCGGCGATCATCCGTTCGGGCCGATGCTCGTCCTTGCCGGCGCCGACATTCTCGTGGGCGAGCATCTCGCCGGCAGCGCCGGGCCGTTCGCGGGGGCAGGGCGGGTCCACCGGTTCGGGTCCGATCTCCGGCCGCGCGCCAGCTACGATACCCAGTGGAATGGCGGGGTCGGCGGCTTCCTCGGTGTCACCCACATGGCGCTTGCCGCCGATGGCCGCACGCTCTTCCACCTGTCGGAAACCGGCCCCCACATCTACGGCCACGACATTGCGGCGGACCGGCGGCTCGGCCCGCTGTTCACCATCGAGACGCCGCCGGCGATGCTGTTCGGCCTCTGCACCATTCCCGGTGGCGACCTCCTCGTGGCGACCGGCGGCGGGCTTCTGCGGCTCCGCCCGGAGAATGCGCGCCTC
>JBKBXK010000095.1:0-7688 GCA_046314095.1 Thermaurantiacus sp.
CACCATCTGCGCCCGTCACCTCCATCGTTTCGAGATCGACGGTGACGGGCGAGCCGAGCGACCCCACCACCTCGTGCGGCAGCACCACGGGGACGATCCCGTTGCGCACGCAATTGCCAAGGAAAATCGGGTTGAAGCTGGGCGCAATGACGGCCCGGAAGCCATGTTCGGCGAGTGCCCATGCGGCATGCTCGCGGCTGGAGCCGCAACCGACATTGGCGCCGGCAAGCCAGATGCGGGCTCCTGCGAAGGCCGGCTGGTTCAGCGGGAAATCCGGGTTGGGCAGGCGCCTTCTGCTGTCGAGGTAGCGGCGGTTGGCGAACAGGCCAGCGGCGAGCCCAGTCTTCCCCGTGCCGGTCATCTCGCGCGAGGGGATGATGATGTCGGTATCGACATTGTCCTGCCGGAACGGGAGCGCGGGCGCGGTGAGGCGGCGGAAGGGCTCGGGCATCAGCCGCGTTCCCAGGGCGCGGCGATGCAGCCGGCGATGGCGCTTGCGGCCACCACTTCGGGGCTGGTGATGTGGGTGCGGGTGCCCGGCCCCTGCCGGCTTTCGAAGTTGCGGTTGGTGGATGAGACCACCCGCTCGCCCGGCCCGAAACTTTCGCCACCGGCGTAGAAACAGAGGGAGCAGCCGCTTTCCCGCCATTCGAAGCCGGCCGCCACGAAGATGCGATCGAGGCCCTCGGCCTCGGCATCGCGTTTCACCTGCTGGCTGCCCGGCACGACCAGCGCCCTGACGCCGGACGCGACCCGGCGGCCCTTCACCAGCGCCGCGGCGCGGCGGAGATCGGAGAGCCGGCTGTTGGTGCACGAGCCGATGAAGGCGCCGTCGATGGGAAGACCGAGGAGCGTCTGGCCGGGCGCGAGGCCCATGTAGGCGAGCGTGCGGGCATGGGTTTCGGCCGGCAGGCCGGAGTCCGCCGGGCCGGGGACGGGGGCGCCGAGGCGCAGGCTGTGCTGCGGGCTGGTGCCCCAACTGATCATCGGCGCGACTTCGGTTGCATCGACCTCCGTCTCGCGGTCGAAGCGCGCATCCGGATCGCTGTGAAGCGTTCGCCAGTGGGCCACGGCTTGGTCCCACATCGCGCCGCTCGGTGCATGGCGGCGGCCCTCCAGGAAGGCAAAGCTGGTATCGTCGGGCGCGATGAGGGCGGTAAAGGCGCCGAACTCGGTGGCCATGTTGGCAAGCGTCATGCGGGCTTCCATGTCGAGCGCGCGGACGGCCTCGCCCGTATATTCGACGGCATGGCCTGCGCCACCGCCGGCCCCATGCGTGGCGATGAGATGGAGGGCAAGATCCTTGGCCGTCACGCCGGTTCGGAGCCGGCCGGAGATGTACATGCGCATGGTCCGCGGCCGGGCGACCCGAAGCGTTCCGGTGGCAAGCGCATGTTCGGCTTCGGAACTGCCCACCCCCCAGGCGAGCGCGCCAAAGGCGCCCTGCGTGCAGGTGTGGCTGTCAGGCGCAACCAGGGTGAGGCCGGGAAGGACGATACCGAGCTCTGGCGAGATCACGTGGGTGATCCCCTGGTCGGCGCTGTCCACGTCGTAAAGGGTGATGCCGGCCTCCCGCGCGGCCGCGCGGGTTTCGGTGATGAACGCCTCGCCGCCGGGCATCGGCGTGCCGTCGCCGCGGCCGGGGCGGGTGTCGACAATATGGTCCATCACCGCGAACACATGGGCCGGGTTGACGATGGGGCGGCCGGCGGCCTTCAGCGACCGCAGGGCCGCCGCGCCGGTGCGCTCGTGCAGCATCACCCGATCGACAGCAACGAGATGCGTGCCGCCGCCAAGATCGGCAACGGCATGGGCGTCGAACAATCGGTCGAACAGGGTCGCCATGGCGTGGAGCTAGGCGGCGCCGGGCGCCCGCGCAACCGCGCGGCATCGGAAGCCATTGAGAAGCCCGGCCGCCCCGTCTATCCCTCCGCGCGTGAGCGAACGAGAGGACGAACCGGCCGGCGCGGGGGATGGCGCGGACCAGCCCAGCGAGGCGCGGGGCGTGCGGAAACTCTCGAACCTCTCGCTCCTCTGGGCGTTTGCGAAACGGTATCCGGCGCAGCTGCTGGCGGCCTTCGCGGCGCTCGTGATCGCGGCTGCTGCAACGCTTGCCATCCCGCAGGGCTTCAAGTGGGTGGTGGACGAGGGGTTCGGCGGCGGCGGCCGCGAGGACATCCGCATCTGGTTCTATGTGCTCCTCGGCATCGTGCTGGTGCAGGGGGTGGCCACCGCCGTCCGATTCTACTTCGTTTCGTGGATCGGCGAGCGGGTGGTGGCAGACCTGCGAACCACGGTGCAGGCGCACATGATCCGGCTTGACCCCTCCTTTTTCGAGATGAACCGGCCGACCGAGATCGCCTCGCGTCTGACTGCCGACACCGGCGTGATCGAGCAGGTGGTGGCCACCTCGGCCTCGATCGCGCTGCGCAACATCTTCATGGGGGTGGGGGGTATCTTCTACCTCTTCTATCTGTCGCCCAAGCTGACCGCGCTGATGATGGTTGTAATTCCCGTTGTGGTGGTTCCAATCGTGGTGATGGGCAACCGGGTGCGCACGCTCTCGCGGGCGAGCCAGGACCGGATTGCCGATGTCGGCTCGCTGGTCGCAGAAGTGCTGCGCGCGCTGAAGACAGTGCAGGCGTTCGGCGCCGAGGCGCGCGAGGCGTCCCGGTTCGAGGGCGCCGCCGAGGCGGCGTTCGCGACGGCGAGGAAGCGCATCATCGTGCGCTCGATCATGACGGCGATCGTCATCGTGCTGACCTTCGGCGCGATCACGCTCGTGCTGTGGCGCGGGGCCATCGACGTGATCGAGGGCAACATGACCGGCGGCACCATCACCGCCTTCATCATTGCCGCCGCCATCGTCGCTGGCGCCTTCGGGGCGCTGACCGAGGTCTATGGCGATTTCATGCGTGCTGCTGGCGCTTCGGGCCGGATCCGGGATCTTCTGCTCGTGGAGGCGGAGATCCGGGCGCCGGCGCGGCCCACCCCGCTTCCGGAGCCGGCGCGCGGTGCGCTCACATTCGCGGACGTGACCTTCCACTATCCCAGCCGGCCGGAGACGCCCGCTCTCGTCGACTTCTCGCTGGAGGTGGCGCCGGGCGAACGGCTTGCAATCGTCGGGCCGTCAGGCGCGGGGAAGTCCACCCTGTTCCAGTTGGCGCTGCGCTTCTACGACCCGGAGCAGGGACATGTGATGCTGGACGGCGTCGATCTGCGCGACGCGGACCCGGCGGCGGCGCGCCGACGGATGGCGGTGGTGCCGCAGGAGGCGACGCTGTTCGCAACCACGGCGCGGGCAAATATCGCCTACGGCCGGCCGGAGGCGACGGATGCCGAGATCTGGGCCGCCGCCGAAGCGGCCAACGCTGCCGGTTTCCTGCGCGCGCTTCCCGACGGTCTCGACACGGAACTGGGAGAGGCGGGATCGCGGCTTTCGGGCGGCCAGCGGCAGCGCATCGCGATCGCCCGGGCAATCCTGAAGGACGCGCCCATCCTGCTTCTGGATGAAGCCACCTCCGCGCTCGATGCCGAGAGCGAGCGGCTGGTGCAGGAGGCGCTGGAGCGGCTGATGGCCGGCCGCACCAGCCTGGTGATCGCGCACCGGCTTGCAACCGTGCGCGATGCAGACCGGATCGTGGTGATGGATGCCGGCCGGATCGTTGCCGCTGGCCGGCACGAGGAACTGATCCTGCGCGATGGTCTCTATGCGCGGCTGGCGCGGCTGCAGTTCGGATCGGAAACCGCCGCCGCGGCCTGAACGCCGCAGCCGCCGGGATGCGGGCCGTGGCCGAGATGGGCGGCGGCGCCGGCGAGAGAGCGGCGCCAACGCTTCCGGATGTCAGATCAGTAATAGGCCTCGTTGCCGACGAAGCCCATCTTCGCAATCCCGGCCTGCTGCGCGAGCGCCATCACCTGGTTGACCGTTGCATATTCGGCCATCGCATCCGGGCGGAGGCGCACCTCGGCCTGATCGTCCACGGGCTGGCGGCCGATCTGTTGCAGGTTGGTGCGCAGCTGTTCGAAGGTCACCTGCTCGCCGTTCCAGAGAATCTGGTTGAGGAAATCGATCTCCAGATTGTTGAACACCGGTTCCCGATCGGAGGGGATGTCGCTTGGCGGCGGCAGATCGATCTTCACCGCATGCGTCTGGATGGGGATGGAGATGATGAACATGATGAGCAGCACGAGCATCACGTCGATGAGCGGCGTGGTGTTCATGTCCACCATCGGCTCGCCGCCCTTGCCCCCGCCAACCGACATTCCCATGAGTCTTGATCCTTACGCTTGGCTGTTGACGATCAGCGGGTGACGACCGTGCGGTCGGGCTCGGAAATGAACCCGATCTTCTGGTAGCCGGCGCGCTGCATGGCGGAAATCGGGCCACCGACGCACTGCCACTGGGCCGCGCCATCGCCGCGGATGTGCACTTCCGGCAGCTCGATGGCCGCGCCGACTGCCTTCTGCCGATCGACCTCCGCGAGGAGATAGGAGACCCCCCGCTCGCGCAGGGCGTCGTTCGATTCCAGCCGGGTCTGACCCCAGAACACGTCGCAGTTGGTATCCACCGACAGGGAGACATTCTCCGGCTTGGTGGTGGTTGGGATGTTCGTGACCTGCGGCAGGTTCACGGGCACCGCCTGGATGGCGACGGGGACGGTGATGAGGAAGATGATGAGCAGCACCAGCATCACGTCGACGAGCGGCGTGGTGTTGATCTCGGCCATCATCCCGCCGTCGTCCTTGTCTCCGACACTCATTCCCATTGGGCAGTCCTTTTCCCTTGCGACGGTTCCGGGGCCGTGCGGCCTCTGTTACTCGGCTGGCTTCGGCTGTGGCGCGACCGGAGCGGCGGGCTTGGCGCCCACGGGAGCCGCCGGCTTGGCCGGGATCACCGCCATCCGGGAACCGGACAGGAGATAGCCGTGCACATCGCTTGCGAAGGTGTTCAGCATTTCCTGCACGGCCTTGTTGCGGCTGTTCAGGAAATTGTAGGCGAGCACCGCGGGCACGGCCACGGCAAGACCGAGCGCGGTCATGATCAGCGCTTCGCCAACCGGACCGGCAACCTTGTCGATCGACGCCTGGCCGGCGACACCGATGTTGATGAGCGCCCGATAGATGCCGACAACCGTTCCAAGGAGACCGATGAACGGCGAGGTGGAGCCGATCGAGGCGAGGAACGACAGGCCATATTGCATCTTGTGGCCGATCAGCGCGCTGGTGCGGTTAAGCGACATCGTCACCCACTCGTGCCGGTCGATCTCGTCGGTCAGCTTGCCGTCGTGATGCTCGTAGGCACGCATCCCGTCTTCCGAGATCTGCCGGTAGGGCGAGTTCGCATCCAGCTTGTTGGTGCCCTCGCGAAGCGACTTCGACTTCCAGACGACATTGTCCAGCGTCGCGAACTCCTTCATCATCTTGCGCTGTTCCCACCATTTGGTGAACAGGATGAACCAGGTCGCAGCGGACATGCCGATCAGCACTGCGAACAGGAACCAGGCAATCGGCCCGCCCTGCTGCAGGGCCGGAATCAGGCCATATGGGTTTTCACCCGCAACAACATCAGCCATTCTTTATCCCCTCTGAAATACTCAGGATCCGGTTGAAGAAACGGGACCGGTCGATGCCTGCAGACGCACGCGTGCACCGGAAGTGCAGCAGCATTCCGACCCCTGCCATGATCAGCGCCGCGCGTCCGTGATCTGCCAGCGATACGACCGTGTGGTGGTGGATTCCACCGGCTGGCCGTCCTCGGTCGCCGGCCGGAAACGCCAGCGCCGCTGCGCGATTTCGCAGGCCCGCGTATCGAGGCGGCTGTGCCCGGAAGACCGCGTCACTTCGCAGCTCCGGACGCGCCCGTCGGTGCCGACGACGACTCGAACCTGCGTGACACCCTGTTCTTCCGCGCGGAGCGAGGCTGCCGGATAATCATCCTCCCGGACCTCGAAGGTTCGCGCGATCGGCGCAGCCTGCGTCACCACGCGCTTCGGCTCGGGCGGTGGAGCTGGCGGCGCCGGCGGCGCAACCGGCGCCTGCACCACGCGCGGCGGCTCGGGCGTTGCGATCTGCGTCTGCGTCTGGATGGTCGGCGGCGGCGGCGCCGCTGTTTCGATCCGCACGTCGGGCGGCGGAACGTAGGGCGGAATATCCTCAAGCTGCGGAGGCGGCGGCGGCGGCTCTTCGGGCGGCGGCGCGGCCTCCTCGATCTGGACGGTCTCGATTTCCTTCATGACCGTCTGCAGCACCTTCACGGCAGTTCCGGTGTAGAAGAAATAGCCGAGAAAGATATGCAGCAGCACGACGGCACCAATGGCCCACCATTGCCTCGTGCTGAGAGTCTTCTCCTCAAGATACGACATGCAGCCCTGTCGCTCCCTCCTCGCACCTGCGCGCACCCGTGCACACCGCAGGAAAACCCAACAAGATGACAGTGCCTCGCGACCCTGCCCTTACCCCGAGCCCGCCCCTTGATCCGAGCCCGGACGCAATACCCCTTGATCCCGCCGACCCGCAACATCCGCGCCGAGAATGGCACAGTCGCACTGCGAATCAGACTTTTCCACATACCGGCATGTGTTGCGGCGACGCAATCGCAAAAAACCGCCAGGTCTTCCGCCGCCCGGCTGGACTGGGCTAGACGCCAGCCATGCACCGGGAATTTCGCATCGCACTTGCGCTCGCCCTGGCCACGTTCGCAGCCCCGTCCGCACCGGTTGAAGCCAGCACCGCCCCGGCGCTGTCGTGGACCGATCTGGCCGATCTCTCCATCGCCAGCCCGATCATCCTTCGCGCCGATGTGACCCGCGTGCGCCCGCTCGGCCGGCGCGATGCGCCCGATGTGCCGCCGGGAGAGGTGCGCGCCTTGGTGGAAGCCAGCCTTGTCAATGTGCTGAAGGCCCCGGACGCAGTGCCGGGGACCGCCCGATGGCTGTGGCAGGGGCCAGCCGGGCAGCGCGGCCGGCCACCCGTGGCGCGGGGTGACTCCCTTCTCCTGTTCCTTGCCCCAGCCGAGGGGATGCGGGACTATCGGCTGATGCATCCGGCCGGCCAGCAGCGCTGGTCGGAGGAGCTGGAGACCCGGGTTCGCCGGCTGGTGGAGGAGGCGCGGCGACCTGACGCACCCGCAGCCATCCGCGAAATCGCCAATGGTTTCCATGTGCCGGGAACCATCGAGGGCGAATCGGAAAGCCAGTTCTTTCTCGTGGCCGAGGACGGGCGGCCGATGACGCTGACGGTGCTGCGCCGCCCCGGAGCGGCACCGGAGGTGGCCATGGCGACGGGCGATCTGATCGACGAATCCGCGCGGCCGATCCAGCGCCAGACGCTGTTGTGGCGGGCGCTTGCGTGCACGCTGCCCGAGGCCCTGCCGCAGCGGCTGGCAAGCGACCGCGGCCTTGCGGCAGACTATCGGGAAATGCGCCGTCAGATCGGCGAGTGCGGCCGAACGCTCTGACGCGCAACGCTTACTCCGAGCTCAGCCGGACGCCGACCTCCCGGGCATCGGGGTAGATGTCGGGCTTGGCAACGGTGATGGTGAGCGCCTCGACGCCCGGAACGGCCGTCACCAAGGCCCAGATCTCTTCCGCAAGCGTTTCCTGGAGATTGTAGCGCCGGCCCTGCACCAGCTCGAGGATGCCGTCGCGCAGGCGATCGTAGGTCCAGACCGGGTGAGCTTCGTCGTC
>JBKBXK010000096.1:0-7658 GCA_046314095.1 Thermaurantiacus sp.
CTGGGTGGCGAGGCGCCGACGCTGGCGCGCAAGGACGCCGCCGCGCCTCTCCTTGCAGGCGCCGAGGTTTTCGCGTGAAGCTGCTCGTGGGCGGAAGTGGCGGGCAGGTCGGCCGCGCGCTGGTGGCAGAGGCACCCGCTGGCTGGACGGTCATCGCTCCGCCGGAATCGGAGTTTGACGTGACCGACCCCGCCGCCGCGCGCCGGTGGCTGGCCGACGCAAGACCTACGGCGCTGGCCAATGTCGCCGCCTACACCGCGGTTGACCGGGCGGAGACGGAAGCCGAGATTGCCGAGCGCATCAACGCGCACGCTGCGGGGCTGCTTGCGGCAGCTGCCGCCGAGGCCGGTGTCCGCTTTGTGCATGTGTCGACCGACTTCGTGTTCGACGGCAGTGCCTGCCGCCCGATCCCGCCCGAAGCCACGCCGGCCCCGCTGGGCATCTATGGCGCGACCAAGCTTGCGGGCGAGCGGGCCGTGGCAGCAGCGGACCCGGACGCGCTGGTCCTGCGCACCGCCTGGGTCTATGCGGCCGTTGGCAACAACTTCCCGCGCACCATGCTGCGCGTGATGGCCGAGCGTGACGAGGTGCGGGTGGTTGCCGACCAGGTGGGCACACCGACCCACGCCGCCGGGCTTGCACGCGCCATTTTCCGGCTCCTCGGCGCTGGCGCCACTGGCCTCCATCACTGGACGGATGCCGGAGTCGCGAGCTGGTATGACTTTGCAGTCGCCATCCAGGAAGAAGCGCTGGGGCTCGGTCTGCTCGACCGCCCCGTTCCTGTGATCCCCATCCGGACCGAGGATTATCCGACGCCCGCCCGGCGCCCGGCCTATTCGGTGCTCGACAAGACCGCGACCTGGGCGATCACGGGGCCGGCCCGGCACTGGCGCGTGGAACTCCGCGACTGCCTCGCCGAAATGAAGGAAACGGCATGAGCCACACACCCCGGCATCTTCTGGTGACCGGCGGTGCCGGCTTCATCGGCGCCAATTTCGTCATCGATTGGCGGCGGCGGCATTCGCAATCCCGCATCGTCGTCCTCGACCTCCTTACCTATGCAGGGAACCGCGCCAATCTTGATGGCGTTCCCGATATCGATTTCGTGCAGGGCGACATCAGGGACCAGCCGCTGGTGGAGCAGCTGCTGCGCGAGCACGCGCTTGACGGGATCGTGCACTTCGCAGCCGAAAGCCATGTCGACCGCTCGATTCTCGGGCCCGATGCCTTTATCGAGACCAACATCATCGGCACCCATGCGCTCCTGAAGGCGGCACGTGCCGTCTGGCTCGACGGCTCGGGTCGGCCGCATCGCTTTCACCATGTGTCGACCGACGAGGTCTATGGCACGCTCGGGCCCACGGACCCTGCTTTCACCGAAACCACGCCCTATGCGCCGAACTCGCCCTATTCCGCATCGAAAGCGGCGTCTGACCATCTGGTGCGCGCCTATACCCACACCTACGGCCTCGAAACGACGACCTCCAACTGCTCCAACAACTACGGGCCGTTCCAGTTTCCCGAGAAGCTGATCCCGCTGTTTCTCATCAATGCCCTCGAGGGCCGCAACCTGCCGATCTATGGCGACGGCATGCAGGTGCGGGACTGGCTGCACGTTGCCGACCACTGCGACGGTATCCGCCTCGTGCTGGAGAAGGGGCGGACGGGCCAATGCTACAATATCGGCGGGGGCGCGGAGCTCCCCAACATCACCGTGATCGACACGATCTGCGCCATCGTCGATGCTGCCTTCGAGGCTGACACCGAGCTTGCGCAGCGGTTTCCCGATGCACCGGCCGCGAGGGGGCAGCCCACTGCGAGCCTGAAGACCCATGTGACCGACCGCCCCGGCCATGACCGGCGCTATGCGATCGACTGCGACAAGGCCGTGGCGGAACTGGGCTATCGCGCTGCGCACGCGTTCGAAAGCGGCCTTCGCGAGACGGTGCAATGGTATCTCGCCCACGAGCCCTGGTGGCGCGCGGTGCAGGATGGCTCCTACCGCGAATGGGTGGATGCCAACTACGCCGCACGCTGACGGGGGGGGCGGGGGCGGCGGCGTTCACCCTCGCTTCGCTGGAATCGCCGGCTGGCTCCGGGCACACGCCAACTGGCTGACCGGCATTGTCATCGCTGCCGTCGTCACGCTTGCGGTGTTCGCGCTCTCCGAACTGCTGCGCGACGTCACGATGGACGAAATCCTCGCTGCGCTGACCCAGATCACGGCCCGCCAGATTCTTCTCAGCATTGCACTCACCGCGCTCAGCTACTTCGTGCTCACTTTCTACGACGTGCTGGCACTCCACACGATCGGCAGTCCCAGACCCTACCGCTATGCCGCGCTCGGCGGCTTTTCGGCCTATGCGCTCAGCCACAACATGGGCTTTGCGCCGGTTACCGGCGGCACCGCGCGCTGGCGCGCCTACCGCGGCAGCGGCCTTCCCGTTTCCGACATCGCCCGGATCGTGGTGATCGCCGGCGTCACGCTCTGGCTCGGCATTTTCCTGATGCTGGGCCTGTTCCTCGTTCTGGTGCCCGGCACGCTCCGCGTGCAGGAGGCCGCGCTGCCATATGCGCTGCAGGCCATGCTGGGCCTGGTCGTCCTCCTCGGCATCGCCTTCTATCTCTTTGCCTGCTGGCGGCGAATCGGGCCACTCTCCATCTTTGGCTGGCGCCTGCCGGTGCCGACCCTGCGTCAGGCGGCGATGCAGTTCCTGCTTGCGGCCGCGGATATTTCGCTGGCGAGCGCGGCGCTTCTCGTGCTGCTGCCGGGCGCAACCCTGGAGCTGTGGCCGAGCTTCCTCGTCGCCTATGTGGTTGCGATCGTGGTGGCGTTCATCAGCCATGCGCCGGGCGGAATTGGCGTGTTCGAGGCGGTGATCCTCGTGACGCTGCCCCAGGTGGACAAGGCGTCGATGGTCTCCGCGCTCATCCTCTATCGGGCGATCTACTACTGGCTTCCGTTCCTCGTTGCGCTGCTGTTCCTGTTCCTGAACGAGGTGCGGCTGTGGCGGAAGGCAAAGGAAGACGCGCCTGTTCAGATTCCGTAAACGCCCCTCTGCTTATAAAAACTTATCACCCTCTGACCCCTTCTCAGGGCCCCCCGCACCCACGGTACGGGGGGCCTCTTTCTTTGCCGCGGGGAGCCGGCCGCGGCTCCATGCCGGGCGTGCGGGTTCGCCGCGGGCGGGGCGCCTGCGCCGGTCAGCTGATCATCGCCCGCAGCATCCAGGCGGTCTTCTCGTGCACCTGCATGCGCTGGGTCAGCAGGTCCGCCGTCGGCTCGTCGTGCGCCGCGTCGGCGAGCGGAAAGATCTGACGAGCTGTGCGCACGATCTTCGCCTGGTCCTCCGCAAGGTCGCGCACCATCTCCTCGGCGGAGGGCACGCCCTTCGCTTCCGCCACGCTCGAAAGCCGTGCGAACTCGGAGTAGCTCCCGGGCGCCCAGGCGCCGAGCGCCCGGATTCGTTCGGCAATCTCGTCAACGGCCAGCGCCAGCTCGGTATATTGCGTCTCGAACATCTGGTGCAGCGTGTTGAACTGCGGCCCGGTGACGTTCCAGTGGTAGTTGTGGGTCTTGAGATAGAGGGTGTAGGTATCGGCCAGCAGGCGTGACAGGCCATCGGTGATGGCGGCCACCGTCTCCTTCGGGATTCCGAGATCGGCGACGATCGCCTCGGGCACGACCTTTGATTTCTTTCCCATGGTCTTTTCCCCTTTTCATGCGTTGCGTCGCATGTGGGAGGAGCCGCGCAGCGGGGCAAGCCCGCGCAGGCGGGCTGCACAGTACCGGCCGGCCGAACGCTCCGCCGAGTCTGGCAGCGATGCCAACGCATCGTGCCAGCCGGCCCCCTTCACGCCGTCGAACGGGTCTGGGCCTACCGGCGGCAAAGCCGCCGGAGCGGCCTGCCCCGCCGGCCGAACGCTCCGCCGAGTCTGGCAGCGATGCCAACGCATCGTGCCAGCCGGCTTCGCTAGCGCACGTCAAAGGCCGAGACGCGGTCTCCGCTGGCGATGCAGTCCATCGACATGCGTTGCGAGTGGTCCGGCCATGTGCCCGTCAGCTGCGCCTCGTGGCGCCAGCCGCCACCTGCCTGCTGCTGCGATCCGGTCACCCGGTCGAGCCGGACGTTGGTGCCGCCGGTCGCGCCCACCTGCCGGGCCGCCTCATCGAGGCACGCCTGCGCCTCGCGCCGCGAACGATCCGGAAAACTGTTGATGTTCGCATCGAGACGCGCGGCGCTGCCGCTGGTCTTCTGGCCCGACTTCCCGGCCTGCGACAGCAGCGCCACCAGCCCCGCCGCGAGCAGGCCGCCGGCGATGATGCCGCCGACATTGGTGCCACCCCCGCGATCCGGTTCCTGCTGCCAGCCGCCACCCGTCTGCCAGCCGTCGGGGTAGAAATTGCCGAAGCCATAGGCGAACTGGCCGTCGCAACCGCCACGCACCCGAATGCCTCCGGCCTCCACACGCCAGGTCTGCCCCTCGACACAGGCCGCCCCTGAGCGCTGCCGCACCAGCATCACCCGGTTCTGCGTGTTGGCGCGGCAGAAGCGCTCGCGGTTCCGGTCCGACTGGCAGCGAAGCTCGCCGGCAAACCCCTGGCCCTGCTGACCCCCCCAGCCCGGGCTTCCCCATCCCGGGCCATCCTGTTGTCCGGCCCGGCCATAGGCAAACTCGCCGCTGCACCCGTCCGTCACCCAGATGCCGACCCGGTCATGCCCCCAAGTCCGGTTCTCGACGCACGCACGGTTGCCGAGGTCGCGCACCAGCGTCACCCGGCCCTGGGTGTTCAGGCCGTCACAGCGGTTGCTGCCGCCCCGCGGTGCGCTGCAGGTCACGCGGCCGGCATAGTCCCCCCAGCTGCCGCCCGGCGGCCGCACGATCGGGGGAACGACTGGCGGAAAGCCGATGCTGGCATCCGCCATCGTCAGCTCGAAATTGCCACCGCAGCCCTGCGACACCCAGAGCCGCGTTCCCGACCAGCCCCATGTCTGCCCTTCGCGGCAGCGCATCGAGCGGTCTGGCCCGACGAATCGAACCGACTGCACGCCCCTGGGGATGCTGCAGCTGTTGCGGCTGGCGCCGCGCCCATAGCAGCTGATGGTCTGATACTGGGCTGCCGCAGCCGGTGCGGTCGCGATCGGCGCAAGAACGATCGGCACCGGCGCAACCTGCCCCGCCACCAGCGCAGCCGCTGCTGCGCCTTGTGCAATCCTCGCCAGACTTGTCATCTGCTTACTCCCCTTGAAACCCCAATGAACTTCCATAGCCAGCGGACCGACATGGTTCCAGCCACAATCCCGGCTGGCGGCCGGCGCGCAAGACAGCTAATCGGCGGCGCCTGATTGCGATCGGCAGGACGAACGGCTTGGACATTTTCTCCGACATGGATGCCGCAGTGCGCGGTGTGCTCGAGGCGATGGCCGCCGAAGGCGCCCTGCCACCCACTGCGGTTGCAGAGCTGGGCACCACCGTCGAGCCGCCTCGCGACCCAACGCACGGCGATCTTGCCACGAGCGCGGCGATGATGCTTGCGAAGAAGGCCGGCATGAACCCGCGCGAGCTTGGAACGAGGCTGGCGATGGCGCTTTCGCGCGATGCACGGGTCCAAACCGCGGAAGTGGCAGGTCCCGGTTTTGTGAATCTTCGCCTGCGGCCCAAGACCTGGGACACGGCCCTTGCTGCGATCCGCAAGGCCGGCGCCGGATTTGGCCGCGGCGCACCGTCAGAGGCCACGCTTCCGGTCAATGTCGAGTTCGTCTCGGCGAACCCGACCGGGCCGATGCACATGGGCCACTGCCGTGGCGCGGTCGTCGGCGACGCGCTTGCTGCGCTCCTCGCGTTTTCCGGCCAGGCGGTCGTGCGGGAATATTATGTGAACGACGCCGGGGCACAGGTCGAGATCCTCGCCCGCTCCGTCCATCACCGCTATCGCGAGGCCCTTGGCGAGGACGTCGGCACGATCCCTCCCGGCCTTTATCCGGGCGACTATCTGAAGCCGTTGGGCGCCGCTCTTGCGGAGGAGTTCGGAGACCGGTTCGCTGCTGCGCCCGAGGACGCGTGGCTGGACCTGTTCCGCAATCGGGCGGTTGCCGCCATGATGGACCTCATCCGCGACGATCTGGCCGCGCTCGGCATCCGGCACGACATCTTCTCGTCGGAGGCCGAGGTGCTGGCCTCGGGCGCGCCACAGCGGGCGGAAGCCGCGCTGCGTGCCCGGGAGCTTGTCTATGACGGCGTGCTCCCACCACCCAAGGGCGAGATTTCAGAGGACTGGGAACCAACCGAGCTGCCATTGTTTCGCGCGACGGCCTTTGGCGACGATGTGGACCGGCCCATCCGCAAGTCTGACGGAAGCTGGACCTATTTCGGAGTGGATCTTGCCTATCATGCCGAAAAGGCCAGCCGATCCTCGGCCCTCATCGACATCTGGGGGGCCGATCATTCCGGCACGGTCAAGCGCATCCAGGCCGCTGTCGCCGCGCTCAGCGAGGGGCGGACGCCCTTCAACGTGAAGCTGGTGCAGATGGTCCGCCTGTTCCGCGCTGGCGAGCCGGTCCGGATGTCGAAACGGGCGGGCGATTTCGTGACGCTCCGGGAGGTGGTGGACGAGGTCGGGCCGGGCGTCGTCCGCTTCATGATGCTCACCAAGCGGCCCGAGGCCATGCTCGATTTCGATTTCGCGGCCGTCGTCGAGCAATCGCGCGAGAATCCGGTTTTCTATGTGCAGTATGCGCATGCGCGCATCCGCTCGGTGGAGCGCCGCGTTGCCGAGGCGGGGCTGGTGCTTCCCGACCCGGCGCCGCTCGAGCGGCTCGACGATGCCGAGCGCGGGCTTGTGAAGCTGCTGGCGCAATGGCCGCGCACCGTGCGCATGGCCGCCGCGGCGCACGAGCCGCATCGCATTGCCTTCTATCTGCAGGAGGTCGCCTCCGGCTTCCACACGCTGTGGAACCGCGGCAACGACGATGCCGCGTTCCGGATGTTCGTGCCCGAGGACCCGGGGCTGATGGCAGCGCGTCTGGCACTTGCGGAGGCGACCGCGCAGGTGATCCGGCTGGGGCTTGCTATCATGGGTGTCACCGCGGCCGAGGAGCTTCGCTGAGGTGGCCCGCTCGCCCTCCCCCTCCCGCGAGGCCGGACGTCGCGCGCCGGCGGACGACGACCGCGTGCCACCGTGGCTGGAGGAGGCGGAGCCGCTGGAGGAGCCGACCCACACGCTGGTCGGCAGGCGCACCCTTATCTTGATACTCGGCGCCCTCGTGCTTCTGGTGCTTGGGGTTGCGACAGGCGTGCTGATGACCATCCGCAAGGATCCCGGGCCGATCGCGGCGCCCGGCAGCGAGATCCCGCTGGTGCTGTCCCCGGGGCCGTGGAAGGAGCCCGCCGATGGCCTGCCCGCGGCGGCCGGCCGCCCGGTCGAGGGCCAAGGGCAGATCATGTTCGAAACCGGGGTCGGCGGCGCGCCGGAAGCAGCCATCGACGTCTCGCGCCTGCCGGAGGAACCGATGCTGCCCGGCCAGGAGTCTCCGGCGCCTCCCGCGTCAGGCGAGGGTGCGCCGATGGTGCTGCGGCCCGAGGTGCCGTCGCGCGCGCCGACGCCCGCGCCGCCGACGGAGACAGCCCAAACGCCCGCACCTGCCGAGACCGCCCCG
>JBKBXK010000097.1:0-7655 GCA_046314095.1 Thermaurantiacus sp.
GCAGCCAGTTGAAATCAAGAGCCGCGACGGCAAGGCGCTGGTTTCCTACCTCACCCTGCCTCCCTCGGCCGGCGAGCGTCCTGCGCAGCCGCTGCCCATGGTGCTGATGGTCCATGGCGGCCCGTGGGCACGCGACACCTACGGTTATGACGGCTACGCCCAGTTCATCGCCAATCGCGGCTATGCGGTGCTGCAGGTGAACTTCCGCGGCTCCACCGGCTTCGGCAAGGGCTTCGTGAATGCCGGCGATGGCGAATGGGCTGGCAAGATGCACGATGATCTCATCGATGCCGTGAACTGGGCCGTGAAAGGAGGCTTTGCCGATCCGAAGCGGGTGGCGATCATGGGCGGCTCCTACGGCGGCTATGCAACGCTCGTTGGCCTCACCTTCACGCCCGAAACCTTCGCCTGCGGCGTGGATATCGTCGGCCCATCGAACCTCTTCACCCTGCTTTCCACCGTGCCGCCCTATTGGGAGGCGTTCCGCCAGCAATTGTTCCGGCGCGTGGGCAATCCGGAAACACCGGAAGGCCAGGCGTTTCTGAAGGAGCGCTCGCCGCTGACCCATGTGGAGCGCATTCGCCGGCCGTTGCTTATCGGGCAGGGCGCCAACGATCCACGGGTGCGGCAGGACGAAAGCGACCAGATTGTTGCCGCGATGCAGAAGCGGAGCATTCCGGTTACCTATGTCCTGTTTCCGGACGAAGGCCATGGCTTTGCTCGCCCCGCGAACAATATCGCCTTCATGGCGGTGGTGGAGAATTTCCTCAGCCAGTGCATCGGCGGGCGCGCCGAACCCATCGGCGCCACAGTCGCGGCCTCCACGGCCCAAGTCCCGCATGGTGCGCAATATGCGCCGGGGCTGAAGGAAGCGCTGAGCCTTCGGGAGGGGCAGCCGACGGCCGCCCGCTGAGGCAGCCCTTTGGCGTCAGGGTGAGAGGCTTGCGGGCCGGCCGGCGTGGGGGGAATGGCCGGCCCGCCCCGCCTCAACTCGCCTGGAGTCCAGGCGGGATCTCTGCACACTCGGCCGACTGATAGCGGGCCTCCCACTGCCCCCTGTCGGTTGCGGCCGGACGGAACTCAACGAAGTAACCCTCGGGGTTCCGGCGCACCGTCCAGTGCGGCAGCGGCGCAGTGAACGGCATGGTCTCCGTCCAGCCAGCCTGCTCGATCCGGCGGCCGTCGATGTCTTCTCCAACCACGGTCGTCTCGAAATACTGGCGGTAGCTATCGGAGATCAGATTGACGCCTGCCTGCCAATCCACTCCCAGCTGTTGCACGGCGCCATCGACGGGCGATTCCACCACCTGAAACGAAACGTCCTCGGCAATAATCCATCCTTCAGGCGCTCCGTCCTGCCGCAAGGTGCGGCTTACGAACATGTCTCCGCACCGGCTCCAGTGCGGCGCAACATCCTCGGCAAGCCGCTCGGGGAGCCCAACCGGCAGCGCGTTGGAACCGGGCAGGCCAGCAAAGACCGGCGGCAGCAACTCTTCCGGCTCGGTTGGAGGCGCAACTGCCTGCGGCCCGCATGCAGCGAGCGCAAGGAGGGCGCCGGCAAGGGCCGGCGTCGCGGTGTGCGACGTCAGCGTCATCATCTGTCTCCTCATCGCAATCGTCTCACGATAACGCGAAAGGGCGATATGGGTTCCCCATGAAAACGGACGTGAGTTCACGGAGGTTTCATGGACCAGGACTATGACAGCCTTGAAACAGGAGATTGATGTGCATCTTTCGGAGCTTGCAGACCGCCGCCTGTCTCGGCGTGCCATGTTGGGCGGAATGGGCGCGGGCGCCCTGATGATGGCCACTCCGGGCTTTTCCACCCCTTCGAGCGCCGCACGGCCGTTCCGCTTCACCGAGATTGCCCATGGTGTCGACGCCACCCATCATGTCGCGCCGGGCCATGAGGTCGATATCCTCCTGCGCTGGGGCGACCCTGTCCTTCCGGGAGCGCCTGCGTGGAATCCGGGCGCGCAGACCGGTGCGGCCCAGGCCGGCCAGTTCGGCTACAACTGCGATTTCGTCGGCCTCATTCCGGCCGGGGCTGAGCGGCTGATGCTTGGGGTCAACCATGAATATGTAAACCCCGAACTGATGCACCCGGACATTTTCGGCGAGGACGGCACGATTGCGCCCGCGCGCTACAGCCAGCGCCACGCCGAGGTGGAAATGGCGGCCGTCGGGATCAGCCTTGTTGAACTGCGCCGAAACGGCCCCCGCTGGGAGCCAGTGATTGGCCCGCGCAACCGCCGGGTGTCCATGCTCGAATCGCCGGTGGCCGTGGGCGGCCCGGCGGCAGGCCATGCCCGGATGCGCACCAGCGCCGATCCGAAAGGCCAGCGCATCAATGGTACGCAGTCGAACTGCGCGGGCGGGGTGACGCCGTGGGGAACCTATCTCACCGCCGAGGAAAATATCCAGTTCGCCTTCTCCGGCGCGCTGCCTGAGGGCCATTCCGAACAGGCCAATCACCGCCGCATGCTGGTGCTGCCGGCAGACGGCAGCGCCATCGCCGGGGTCAACCGCCTGTCCTGGGCGCGCTTTGATCCAAGGTTCGATCTGGCGCGCGAGCCAAACGAGCCCAACCGCCACGGCTGGATCGTGGAAGTCGACGCACTCGATCCGTCCGCACCTGCGGTCAAGCGCACGGCGCTTGGCCGCTTTGCGCATGAGGGCGCGGAAACGATCGTGAACGGCGATGGCCGATTGGTCGTCTACATGGGTGATGATGCGCGAAACGAGTATCTCTACCGCTTTGTCAGCCGCGATCGAGTCAGCCCGGACAGGGCGCGCAACCGCGACCTTCTCGACCACGGCACGCTCTCGGTTGCAGTCTTCTCCGAGACAGCACTCGAATGGCGACCGCTGGTATTTGGCGAGGGGCCGCTGACGCCGGCGAACGGTTTCCGCAACCAGGGAGATGTGGTGATCGAGGCGCGTCGGGCGGCGGAGCTCCTGGGCGCGACCCCGATGGACCGGCCCGAGGATGTGGAGGCGCACCCCACGAACGGCCGCGTCTATCTCATGCTCACCAACAACAGCAGCCGCACCCAAGTGGATGCCCCCAATCCCCGTGCCGCCAATCGCGATGGCCAGATCCTCGAACTGGTGGCGCCGGGCGGCGACCATGCCGCCGACCGCTTCGGCTGGGAGATGCTGGTGCTGTGCGGAAATCCGGCCGATGCAGCAGTCGGCGCCCGTTGGAACCAAGCCACCTCCGCCAATGGCTGGTTTTCCTGCCCTGACAATTGCGCCTTCGATCCGGAAGGGCGGCTGTGGATTGCAACCGACCAGGGCCGGGCCTGGGCGCGGACCGCAACAGCCGATGGCCTGTGGGCGCTGGAGACCGACGGCGCAGAGCGCGGCCGGGGCCGAATGTTCTTCCGCGTGCCGGTTGGGGCGGAGATGTGCGGGCCGCGATTCACCGCCGACGGGCGGCATCTGTTTCTCGCCGTGCAGCACCCGGCTGCCGACGGCGTGCAGGACTGGCCGGAGTTCGGGCGCCCCTCCACCTATCACGACCCGGCCACGCGCTGGCCCGATTTCCGCCCGGATTTGCCGCCAAGACCATCGGTTGTCGTGGTGCGCCGCACCGATGGCGGGCCGGTGGGCGGCTAACGGCCCGAGGGTTCCGAAACCGGAGACGGCAGGCACGACGGTGGCGACAGCATGAAGGTCGCCGCCAACGCGCACTTGGGGCAGCCCATGCAGCACCCCATATGAAATGAGACGCCACGGAACCGGACCGGCACATGAACCTGCCCAATCTTCTTGCCGAGCCGCCGCCCGGTTGCGGCATTCGCTCCGCGATCGCCTCGGGCGGCCGTCCGCTGCGCATTGCGCTGTTTTCCGGCAACTACAACTGCGTGCGCGATGGCGCCAACCGGGCGCTCAACCGGCTGGTGGCGCATCTCCTCGCGCGCGGGCACGAGGTGCGGGTCTATTCGCCGACCATCGCTGAGCCCGCCTTTGCGCCCGCGGGTGATGTCGTGTCCGTGCCGTCGGTCGCGATCCCGCTCCGGCCGGAGTATCGGCTTGCGATGGGCCTGCCGCGCGCCGTGGAGGCCGATGTGCGCGATTTCGCACCGCATCTGATCCACCTGTCAGCGCCCGACCTCCTTGGCCGGGCAGCACAGAGGCTGGCGCGCGCCATGGGCGTGCCGCTGGTGTCGAGCCTGCACACCCGCTTCGAGACCTATCTGGACTATTATCACCTGGGGTTCCTTCGCCCGACCGCGGAACGCTGGCTGGCGCGATTCTACGCCGGGGTCGACATGGTGCTGGTGCCGAACGCCCAGATGGGCACGTGGCTGGCCGAAGCAGGCGTCACGACGCCCCGGCGGATGTGGAGCCGAGGCGTGGACGCGGAAACCTTTTCGCCAGCCCGCCGGGATTTTGCATGGCGGCGCGCGCATGGCTTCACCGATCAGGATGTGGTGGTGCTGTTCTTTGGCCGGATGGTTGCCGAAAAAGGCCTCGATACGTTTGAGGCGATGCTCCGGCACCTGCGCGCGCAGCGACGCTGCGTGCGGCCGCTGTTCGTGGGTGACGGGCCGGCGCGCAAGGCGGTTGAGGCACGGCTTGAGGATGCCGTGTTCACCGGTCATCTCGATGCCGGCGAACTGGAAGTGGCGGTTGCGAGCGCGGATATCCTCGTAAACCCCAGCCTGACCGAAGCCTTCGGAAATGTCACACTCGAAGCCATGGCATCGGGCCTTGCAGTTGTCGCAGCCGATGTGCCGGCCACTGGCGCGCTCATCCGTGACGGGGAAACGGGCCTTATCGTCTCGGCACGGGACGCACACGCCTACGCCGACGCTGTCGGCCGGCTGCAGGATGATGCCGCCTTTCGCCTTCGGCTTGGCCGCGCAGCGCGCGCACGGGCGATGACCTTCAACTGGGACGCGATCCTCGATTCCGTGGTCCAAGCCTACCAGGAGACTCTGGCGCTGCAACCGAGCGCGGGCGCGCTGCCGGAGGCTTGCTGATCATGGCAACCCTGCCTGCCCGTCCCCTCCCGCTGGCAGTCGAGCCGCCGCTCGGCCGCCGCGCGCGGCCAGTGAAGCTCATCATCCAGATCCCGTGCTTCAACGAGGAAGAAAGCCTTCCGGAGACGCTTCACGACCTGCCGCGCACTGTTCCAGGCGTTGATATCGTCGAGTGGCTGATTGTGAACGACGGCAGCCGTGATCGCACGGTGGAGGTGGCCCGCGCGCACGGGGTGGATCATATCGTCGATCTGCCGGTCAACCGGGGGCTCGCGCATGCCTTCATGGCCGGGATCCAGCGGGCGCTTGCCGAAGGCGCCGATATCATCGTCAACACCGATGCCGACAACCAGTATGCCGCATCCGACATTCCCACACTCGTTGCGCCGATCCTGGCCCGCGAAGCCGAGTTCGTGGTGGGTGCGCGCCCAATTCCGGAAATCGCCCATTTCTCGCACATGAAGCGCTTCCTGCAGCGGCTCGGGAGCGGGGTGGTGCGGCTGGCCTCCGGCACGGACGTCGCTGACGCGCCCTCCGGCTTCCGGGCGATTTCCCGCGACGCCGCGCTCCGGCTCAACATCTTTGATCAATATACCTACACGCTGGAGTCGATCGTGCAGGCCGGGCTTTCAGGCATGCGCATCGTTTCCGTGCCGATCGGGGTCAATGGCGAAACCCGGCCGTCGCGGCTGGTGCGCTCGATCCCCGACTATGTGGCGCGCTCGTCGAAATCCATCCTGCGCACAGCCTTCATCTACAAGCCGGGGCGCACCATGTTCCTGATGGGCCTCCCGCTCATGGTGCTGGCATCGCTCCTGGCCGCGCGCTGGCTGTGGCTGTTCCTCGACGGCACAGAGCGGGCGCATGTGCCAAGCCTGCTGGCGGCCGCCGGGCTGGGGCTCACCGCTATCCTCCTCTGGGTGGGCGGCCTCATCGCCGAGCTTCAGGGCATCAACCGGCGCCTGCTACAGGACATCCAGTATCGGCTGCGCAAGACCGAGGCGGACAAGGCCGCGGCCGCACGCGATGCGGAAAGCTGAGGCGGCAGCGGCCGACGCCCCGGACGCCGCGCGGGAAAGACTGGCCGCCGAGGCGCTGGCCGCGATCCCGAAAATCCTGATCCAACAGGATCGAACCCCGGTTTCCCATACCTTCGGCTGCTTCGATCGGCTGTACTGGCACACGCGCGCTGCAGATTTTCCCTGCGGCATGAGCCAGGAATATGCGCTGCCGCTGGCGCTTGCCTGGGCGCTGCCGGTGCCGGGCAGCCCGTGGCACGGCCAGGCTGAAGTCGCTCGCTGGGCGGAGGCCGGGGTGCGCTTCGCCGCCCGCTCCGCGCACCGCGACGGGTCGTGCGACGACTATTATCCCTTCGAGCGCGCTGCCGGGGCAGCCGCCTTCTCTCTTTTCGCAGCGCTCGAGACGGCGGAGAGTCTCGGCCTCAGGGGTGATGCCGAGATCGAGCCATTCCTGCTGCGCCGTGCGAATTGGCTGGCCCATCACATGGAAAGCGGACAGCTTTCCAATCACGAGGCGCTGATTGTCGCCTGTCTTGCCCGGTTGAGCGCGGGGGAGCGGTCCCGCTGGGATGGGCCGCTCGGCGTGCGTGTGAGCCGGTTGCTCTCCTGGCAGTCGGAGGAGGGCTGGTTCGACGAATATGGCGGCGCCGACCCGGGCTATCTCACGCTCACCATCGGCATGATGGCAATGGCCGATCGGGACCGGCCAGACTTGGGGCTGCGGCCGGCGATCGACCGCGCCATCGCATTCCTGGCGGCGATGGTGCACCCGGATGGAACGCTCGGTGGCGAATATACCAGCCGGGCGACGGTCAACTGCTTTCCCCACGGCCTGGAAGTTGCCGGCGCCTGGAATCCGCAGGCGCTGGCAGTAGCAGACCGGCTTTATCGGCGTTTGGATACCGGGGTGGCGCCCAGCCATGCCGACGACCGGATCATCGGCCACCATGTCTGGTCGCAGCTTCTTGCTTGGCGGGAGTGGCAAGATGAGCGGCCGGGGCCGCTCCCGCTTGCGGAGGGGCTCAGCGACTTCCCGCAAGCCCGAGTCCGCGTGCAGCAACACGGCAGGCTGCGCCTGTTCGCCGGTTGGTCGCGCGGGTGCGCCTTCCGCCTGTTCGAGGGCGAGCAACTGCTCGCCGCCGATACCGGGCCAACGCTGCAACTCGCGTCCGGACGGGTTGCCGTTACCCACCTCGAAGGCAGCGAAGTGGTCGAGCGGAGCGCGGAGGCGCTGGAAGTCGAAGGGCCGATGCGGCTTGCCAAGTCCGCGCTGCTGACGCCTGCGAAGTCTATCCTGCTGCGCAGCTTCATGCTGACGGTTGGGCGCTTCTTCCCCGATCTCGTGCGCCGCCTCCTGCAGGCCTTGCTGGTCACGGGTGCCAAACCGGCGCCGTTCCGCTTCCGCCGGCGCATCGCATGGCAGGCCGATGGCAGCCTTACCGTCACCGACGAAATCCGGCCCGACGGTGGCGACTGGTCGCAGGTGGAGGCGGCCGGCCGTGGCGGCTTCCAGGTCTCGATGACAACAGTGATGGCCCGCGTGTGGGAGCCAGCGCAACTGCAACGGTGGGAGGACCTGACGGGGGACGTCCGCGCGCTCGGGCGGTCCGACACGTGGCGCTCGATTCGGCGGTTCGGTGGGGAT
>JBKBXK010000098.1:0-7643 GCA_046314095.1 Thermaurantiacus sp.
GCCTACGCTGCCGAAACCGGCTCGGAGGGATTCATCGTCTGGCAGGGCGGTGCCATCCAGGAGGCCAGCTATTTCGGCGGCCACGCTGCCGAGGATCTGATCGCGTCCAAGTCCATGGCCAAGATGGTGGTCGGCATCGTCATCGGCCGGGCCATCGCCCAGGGCCATATCGCAAGCCTCGATCAGCCGGTCTCCGACTTCATCACCGAATGGAAGGGAACCGACCGGGAAGGCCCAACCATCCGCCACTTCCTGCAGAACTCCAGCGGCGTCAGCCGCTTCACCTACAACAATTTCCTGCCCTGGTCGCTCACCATGCGGGAATATCTCTCATCGCATCACGAACGCATCCTGATCGACGAGACCCGCCTCGATTACGAACCGGGAACCGAATATGATTACAGCATGATCACCAGCGACGTGCTGGCGATCGTGGTCGAGCGCGCAACGGGCATGCGCTATGCCGATTATGTCGGCGAGCATCTCCTGAAACCGATCGGCGCGGCCGGCGGCACGGTTTATGTCAACCGTCCCGGCGGTCTCGCCCATGCCGGCTGCTGCCTGATGCTTCCAGCCGAAAGCTTCGTGCGCCTCGGCATCCTGATGGCCCGCGACGGGGTTTGGGAGGGCACACGGCTGCTGCCGGATTTCTGGGTCGCGGAAACCGTCACGCCCTCGCCCGCCAATCCGCACTGGGGTCTCCACATGTGGATCGGCCGCCCCTGCGTCGAACGGCTGCGCTGGTTCCCGGAACGCTCGCAGAAGGTCGGCGTGCTCCATTCCGAATGCTATCTGGCCGACGACCTGTTCCTGTTCGATGGCTCGGGAAACCAGGCGATGTGGATCGTGCCCTCGCGCGATCTGGTGGTGCTGCGCTTCGGCCCGCCGCCCACGCGCCGGCCCGGAATGCCCGGCGAGTTTGACAACAGCCGCCTGCCCAACACCGTCATCCGCGGCCTCGATGCCCTGGCGCGGGTGGGCCAGCCGGCGTGAGCTAGCGCGCCTCGAATGCGCCGCCTCGGCCGGCGCCGGCGGTGAAGCGCGCCGCCCCGGCAACCGCCTCCTCGCGCAGCGGCGCAGCCCCGCCCCGCGCCTCGGCGGCAAGTGCATCCGCCTCCGCCAGGCTCCATTGCCAAAGCGCCGAGGCCCGGTCGGCGCGCAGGCAGGTCTGCGGAAAGCGGGCAATCTCGGCGGCGAGCGCCTGCGCGGCTGCAAGCGCCTCTCCCGCCGGAACCAGCCGGTCGGCAAGGCCCCAGGCAAGCGCGTCTCCCGCCGCCACCGGCCGGCCGGTCAGGATCATGTCCAGCGCCCGGCCCTCGCCGACGATGCGCGGCAGGCGCACCGTGCCGCCATCGATCAGCGGCACGCCCCAGCGGCGGCAGAACACGCCGAAGACGGCCGTCTCCGATACCACCCGCATGTCGCACCAGAGCGCAAGTTCCAGCCCGCCGGCAACCGCATGGCCTTCGATTGCCGCAAGCACCGGCTTGTCGAGCGTCATGCGCGTCGGCCCCATCGGCCCCGGCCCCTCCGGATCATGGACGGCGCCGGCAACGGCATGGAGATCAAATCCGGCGCAGAAGGTTCCGCCCGAGCCCGTCAGCACCGCCACGGCAAGGCCGGGGTCGCTTGCAAAGCCGTCGAAGGCCGCCCGCAGTGCCTCCGCCGTCGCCGGGTCCACGGCGTTGCGCACATCTGGCCGGTCGATGGAGACGGTGAGGACGGGTCCGTCACGCTCCGTGCGGACGCTCACGGCCGCTCGTGGCGGCGTCGCGCATGGCCGGGGCAGCTGCGGCGCCGCGCCACCGTCTTCACATCGCCCTCCGCCGTCAGCACCACATAGACATTGCGCCAGCGCTCCAGCCGGCGGACCAGCTCCGGCTCCCGGTCCCCGATCTGCCGCCAGGCGCGGGTGGAAAAGCTGTAGGAGACATCGCCGTCGCCGACATGGCGCAACTCGCCATGGGTGATTACAACCGCCACCACCCATTCCGGCACGCTGCGCTGCTGCATCCGCGCACGCGCGTGGGTGGTGAAGCCGAGGAAGCTCCACCACCAGGGTTCCGTCCTGTCCGCGCGGCTCGCCATCTCCCTGTCCCGGCGCGACCTGGCCCGATCCGGCCCGGCCCGGCGCCATGGTGCGCCGGGAACCGCCTGCTTGCAAGCAGCTTGTGCGCGCCGGGGCCGCTCGCTAACCCGCCGTCCATGCCGGCGCGATTGGTGGAAGAGGGGCCCTGGGCCGGGTGGAAAGCCTGGCACGCGCGGCCCGAGGGTCGGTTCGTCGATGGCCTGGGCGATATCTTCTACCGAGACGAGCCGATGCCCGATGGCACGCCCGGCATTCTCACCTGCATCGAAACCGGCCGCCAGCATTCCAACGGCCTCGGCTTTCTCCACGGCGGGTTCCTCATGGCGTTCGTCGATGTGGTGATGTTCGCAGCGATCCGGCACATGCTGGAAACGCAGGCAGCGGTCACGCTCCAGTCCTCCACCGACTTTCTCGGCGCGGGCGAGGTCGGCCGGGTGCTCGAAGGGCGCGGGCGGATCGTGAAGGAAACCGGCAAGCTCGTCTGGGTCGCCGGCACGCTCACCCAGGGGGAGGGCGCGCACCTCGTTGCGCAATGGCACGGCCTCCTCCGGAAGGTGCCCCGCACCCGCTGATGTCCGCCGTCGCGGAGGCTTATGGCGCGCTCCTTGCCACCGGCCAGCTGCGTGCGGATGAAGCGCAGGCGGAGGTCGTCGGCCGTCTCGATGCGCTCGCCCGGCAACTGGAGGCGCCGCCCCGGCGCGGGCTCCTGGCCCGCCTGCTGCCGGCTCGTGCCGGCCCGGCCCCGCGCAGCCTCTATCTCTGGGGCGGGGTGGGGCGGGGCAAGTCGATGCTGATGGATCTTCTGGTCCAGAATCTCCAGTTCAATGCAAAGAAGCGCATCCACTTCCATGAATTCATGGCGGAAACCCATGCCCGCATCCATGCCCATCGGCAGGCGCAGGCGGGCGATCCCATCCCTGCCGTCGCCGCCCTCTGGGCGCGCGAGGCCCGGCTGCTCGCCTTCGACGAGCTTCAGGTCACCAACCCGCCCGACGCCATGATCCTCTCCCGGCTGTTCACGGCGCTCCTGGCCGCGGGCGTCACCATCATCGCCACGTCCAACCGCCATCCTTCCGATCTCTACCAGGATGGTCTCAACCGCGAGCTGTTCCTGCCCTTCATCCACCTGGTGCTGGAGCGGTTCGACGTGATGGCGCTCGACGGGCCGACCGACTACCGCCGCGAGCGCATCGGCGGCCTGCCGCTCTACCATGTGCCGAACGGGCCAGAGGCCTCGGCTGCCCTGTCCGAGCTGTTCTTCCGCCTCACCGACTTTCCCGTGGAAGACCGCGCCCACGTGCCGACAGCGGAGATCGACCTCGGCGGCGGCCGCAGCCTCCATGTTCCGAAGTCGCTGAAAGGGGTGGCGGTCTTTTCCTGGCGAAAGCTCATCGATGCGCCGCACTCGGCCGCGGACTATCTCGCCGTCGCCCGGCGATACCACACCGTCTTTCTCGTCGGCGTGCCGATTCTCGGCCCGGAAAACCGCAATGCTGCCATGCGGTTCATGGCGTTCGTCGATGCAATGTATGAATATGGCGTCAAGCTGGTGATGGCCGCCGATGCCCCGCCCGATGCGCTCTACACGGCTGGTGACGGCGCGTTCGAGTTTCAGCGCACTGCAAGCCGCCTCGAGGAAATGCGGTCGGAAAGCTGGATGGCCCGCGGCCACGGCCTCGCCGCCTGAGCCGTCAGCGCGCGGAGGCGGCTGCTCCCGCCGGGTCCAGTGCGCCAGTGCGCGCCATCCGTTCCAGCATCGCCCGCACATCGCGCCGCATGGCCTCGTCCACCATCCCGGGTCCGGCGGATGCAAGCGTCAGCAGCCCTTCGCGCACCGCGCCCACCATGCGCGCAAGCCGCACCGGGTCGTGCCCGGCGGCCACCTCGCCCGCCGCCTGCGCCTGCCGCAGCCGCTCCCCGAACAGTTCGGAAATCGCCCTGTAATGGGCTTCCACGATCGCCCGCAGCCGCGGGTTGCGGCTCGCCTCGGCATGGAGATCGAAGGCCAGCGATCCGCCCAGCATCTGCGCCCGCTTCCAGTCCGGCGGGCTCGCCACATCGGTCGACGCGACCGCGGCGGAAAGGAGATCGTCGAGCGAAACCAGCTGCGCTGCGAAATGCCGGATATTGGCCAGGTCGGCTTCGGCCATCGCCTCGATGAGCGCCTCCTTGCCGGGGAAATAATAATAGAGCTGGCCGGCGGAGATTCCGGCCGCGCGGCAGATCGAGGCAATCGATGCGCCGCGCAGCCCGTCGCGCTGAAACACACGTGCGGCGGCATCGAGGATGCCGCGCCGCTTCGCCTCTTCGCGCTCGGGGGATTTCGGCCGCGCCATGCTGCGCCCCTGCCAGTTGACAGCTGCGGGCACAAGCATGAATGGACTGAGCGTTCGTTCTAATAACCCGCGATTCGAGAGGCTGGCCCGCATCCCATGTGGTGGATTTCCCTGCGCATGCTCACGGGCGATCGGGTGAAATATCTCGGCCTCCTGTTCGGCATCGGTTTTTCCACGCTCCTCATCGCCCAGCAGGCAACCCTGTTCGTCAACCTCGTCGGGCGGGCCGGCAACGCCATCTGGGCAGTGCCCGAGGCCGATATCTGGGTGATGGATGCCAAGGCCGTTGCAGTCGATGGAACCCTGCCACTGCCGGATACCGATCTCGCCCGCGTGCGCGGCGTGCCCGGCGTGCTCTGGGCGGTCCCGCACCTGCGCGAAGGCGGCAGCGTGCGCACGCCCGAAGGTCAGCTGGAACGCGTCAGCGTGATCGGCGTCGATGACGCCACCCTCATCGGCGTGCCGTCGACGTTCCTCGATGGCAGTCGTGCCGCCATGATGCAGCCCGGCGCAATCGTGGTCGACGAAATCGGCTTCCGCCGCATCTTCCCCGGCGAAGGCCCGCGCATCGGCCGCGAGCTCGAGCTGAATGATCGGCGCGCTGTGGTCGCCGGCATCGTCGATGTCGATCCCACCTTCACCGCCGGCGTGCTCTTCTACACCCGCTACTCGCAGGCGCTGGAGTTCGTTCCCGGCACCCGCAACCGCATGAGCTTCGTGCTGGCCAAGGCCGCGCCCGGAGAGGATCCGCGCGAGGTCGCCACCCGCATCGAGGCAGCAACCGGTCTCAAGGCCCGCGAGCGGACCGACTGGGTGCAGGACAATATCGACTATGTGATTGCGTTCACGGGGATTCCCTTCAACTTCGGCATCACCGTGCTGCTCGGCTTCGTGGTCGGCGTCGCAATCGTCGGGCTCACCTTCTCGCTCTTCATCCGCGACAATATCCGCCAGTTCGGCGCGCTGAAGGCGATCGGGGTCACCAACGGCCAGGTTAGGCTCATGGTGCTGGTGCAGTCGGCGTGGATCTCGCTCATCGGCGTTGCCATCGGCGCCGGTATGGCCATCGTCTTCATCGAGGCGTTCAACGAGGCCGACCAGTTCAAGGGCTTCTTCCAGCCCTGGACGATCCTTGCCGGCACCGGCGTCATCGTCACCCTGATGGTGATCGCAACCGGCCTCCTCGCGATCCGCGGCGTGCTGCGGCTGGAGCCGGCGGAGGTCTTCCGATGAGCGCGGTCGAGGTCAGGGGCGTCACCAAGAGCTTCGGCGAGGGCTCGGCGCGGGTCCAGGTGCTGCACGGCATCGATCTCGAGGTGGAGCCGGGCATGCTCACCTACCTCGTCGGTGAATCCGGAAGCGGCAAGACCACCCTCATCTCCATCATCGCCGGCATCCTCGCCGCCGATTCCGGGCAGGTGCGGCTGTTCGGAACCGACATCACGGCGCTTCCCGAACGCGCGCTGTCCCGCTTCCGGCTCCAGAATATCGGCTTCATCTTCCAGCAGTACAATCTCATCCCCACGCTCACGGCGGCCGAGAATGCAGCCGTGCCGCTGGTCGCTGCCGGCATGGCCCGCGCGCCCGCGGTGGAACAGGCCGCGGCCGTCCTCGATCAGCTTGGGCTCGGCGGCATGGCCGGGCGGCTGCCGCGCCAGCTCTCCGGCGGGCAGCAGCAGCGCGTTGCGATCGCCCGCGCGCTGGTGCACGGGCCGCGCCTCGTCGTCTGCGACGAGCCGACGGCTGCGCTCGATGCTGCCTCCGGCCGCCGGGTGATGGAGCTGTTGCGCGACGTGGCGCTCCAGCCGGGCCGGGCGGTCATCATCGTCACCCACGACAACCGCGTGTTCGGCCTCGCCGACCGCATCATCGGCATGGAGGATGGCCGCATCGTCCACGACGGCGCAACCATGCCCGCAGAGGAGGCCATTGCATGACAAACCGGGGCTGGACGCGCTGGATCCTTCCGGTCGCGGCCATCGTCGGCCTCGCGATCGTCTTCTGGGTGGCGGTGCGCGGCCAGCCGGATCGCGGGCTGAAGCCGGCGGCGGAAACGCCGCCCGTCGCGCCCATGGGCCTCGCGGCCGGCACCGTCGCCGGCGCCGGCCTGGTCGAGCCCGCCTCCGAGCTCGTAGAGCTGTCGCCGCTGGTGCCCGGCGTCGTCACCGATGTGCGGGTCGAGGCCGGCAGCCGGGTGGTGAAGGGCCAGCTGCTCCTCAGCCTCGATGCCCGCGACGCGGTCGCGCGCGTGGGGGAGGCGCGGGCCGCGCTCCGCCAGGCGCAGGAAGCGGTCGCGGCTGCGCGGGTGGAGCGCGGTGCCGCGCAGCGCCAGCTTGGCCTGGTGCAGCGGCTCTCCGACCCGGCAGCAATTGCCGAGACGCAGCGGGTGGACCGCGAGGAGGCCTTGCGCGCCGCCGGGGCGCGGCTTGCAGTGGCCGAGGCCGATGTCGCCCGCGCCCGTGCCGCGCTTGCCAGCGCCGAAACCGAGGTCGGCCGCCGCGAGTTGCGTGCCCCGATGGCGGGTGAAATCCTCCAGGTGCGCACCCGTCCGGGCCAGTATGTCACGGCCGGGCCTGCCCCCGGCGGCAGCTCCGCTCCGGCCATCACCATGGGCGAAACGCAGCCGCTCCATGTCCGCATCGACATCGACGAGACCGAGATCGGCCGCGTCGCTCTGGGGGCAGCTGCCACCATCTCCCCGCGCGGGCGCGCCGCCGAGCAGGTGGAGGCGCGGTTCGTGCGCATGGAGCCGCTGGTTGTCCCCAAGCGCCAGCTCACCAACCAGGCCGCCGAGCGGGTCGATGTGCGGGTGCTGCAACTGATCTATGCCCTGCCGGAGGAGGCACGCGGCTTCGCCGTCGGCCAGCAGGTGGATGCCTTCCTCCCCGCGCGCCGCGCCCCCGTGCCGCAATGAGCCGCCGCGCGCTCCCCCTCCTGTTGGCGTCGCTGCTTGCGGCCTGTGCGGCCAGCGTCCCCGATCGGCCCGCGCCGGCGCTTCTCGCCGGCCATGCCCTGCCCGAGGTGACGCCCGGCGATCCCGCCGCTCTGCCGCTGGGGGAGCGCCTCGCCGCCGACCCGGCCTTTGCGCCGCTCCTTGCCGCTGCACTCCAGGGCAGCCCGGACCTCGAAGCAGCTGTCGCCCGCATCGCCGAGGCGCGCGCCGGCCGGGCTGCGGCGACAGCGGCGCTTGCGCCGCGCGTCGATGGCGCGGCGTCCGT
>JBKBXK010000099.1:0-7534 GCA_046314095.1 Thermaurantiacus sp.
CCGTGCCGCCCTCACCGAAACCGTCGCCTTCGCAATCCAGCGCGCCTACTAGCGTCAAGGTCGGCGTCGCATGGCAGATTTCGATCCGGCCGCTGCAACAGCAGCCCTGATCGACGGGCTCGGGGCGGACACTCTGCAAAAGGCCGCCGCCTACACGGTGGGCAACCACTGGATCCTGCTCGGCGGCACACTTGTGTCACTGCTCATCGCCTGGATCGTCATCCGGCTTGGCTGGCTCGACGGGCTGCAGGCCCGCCTTGGCCGCCGCGTCGGCCTTGCCGCCTTTGTCGTCAGCGCGGCCTGGCTGCTCCTCGCCGGCCTCCTCGGGCTGCCGTGGAGCATCTGGACGGACTGGTGGCGGGAAACGCAGTTCGGCCGCACCACCCAGCCCTTTTCCGACTGGTTCCTGCAAGGCGCGATCTCCCTCCTTCTGTCGGTGGTCGTCGGCGGCCTGTTCTTCGCTGCCCTCTACTGGCTGATCCGCCGCACCGGGCGCCGCTGGTGGCTGTGGGGCGGCGGGCTTGCGGCCTCCGCAATCACCTTGCTGCTGCTGCTCTCCCCCATCCTCATCGAGCCGATCTTCAACCAGTATCAGCCGCTTCCGGAAGGCCCGGTCCGCGACCGGCTGGAGGTCCAGGCCGCCCGGGCCGGCGTGCCCGCCGACCGCATCTTCGTCTACGACGGCTCCCGACAGTCGGAGAATTTCACCGCCAATGTCTCGGGCGTCCTCGGCACCGCCCGGATTGCCATTTCCGACGTCGCGCTGACGGGTGCCGACATCGACGAGGTGGAGGCCGTGACCGGGCACGAAATCGGCCACTATGTGCTCCATCACATCTGGCAGCGGGTCGCCCTGTTCTCCGGCCTCGCGCTGCTCGGCTTTTTCCTGGCGGACCGGCTGTTCCCACTGGCCGCCCGGCTGCTCGGCTCCTCCGCCCGCATCGACGAGCCGCGGGGCCTTCCTGTGCTGATGGCGATCCTCGCCGTTCTCGGCGTCCTTGCCACCCCCGTCACCAACGCGCTCTCCCGCAAGGACGAATGGGAAGCCGACCGCTATTCGCTGGAGACGGTCAACCGGCCCGAGGCGCTTGCAACCGCGCTGGTGAAGACGGCCGAGTATCGCGACCCGCGCCCGCATCCGCTGCAGGAGGCAATCTTCTACACCCACCCCTCGGTCGAGCGGCGGGTGATGGCGGCGATGGAGTGGAAGGCCGCCAACCCGCCCGGCTGAAACGGGGCGCGCAACTTTGCCCCCCGGTTCATCACCGGCTAAGGCACAGGCACGATTCAGTCGGATCCTTCGCCCCCAGCGTCAACCGATCGAGGAACAGTGTCACCAATGCGTCTTCTCCTGTCTGCCGGAGCCCTTGCCATGGCCACCATGCTTGCCCCCACCTCCCTTGCGCTCGATCCCGCTGCTGCAAGCACCGCGCCGCCGTCGCAGGTGGAGGCGATCGGCGGCAATCCGCTGATCGGGGAATGGCGCACGCCCGATGGCGTGCCGCCCTACGACCTGATCCGCCCCGAACATTATGAGCCGGCCTTCGACGCCGGGATCGCCGAGGCCCGCGCCAATATCGAACGGATCGCAACGCAACGCGCCCGGCCCACCTTCGAAAACACGATCGCGGCCATGCAAAAGAGCTCGCCGCTCCTGAGCCGCACCCAGGGCACCTTCTTCACCGTTGCCTCGGCCGATGCCACGCCCGAGATCCAGAAGGTCCGCGCGGCTGTCACGCCGAAGCTCACCCGGCTCAACTCCGACACCTTTCTCGATCAGCGCCTGTTCCGCCGGGTGGACGAGATCTTCCGCAACCGGGCCCGGCTGAAGCTGACGCCCGAACAGGATCGGCTGGTCGAGGTGACCCACCGGGCCTTCGTGCGCGCCGGCGCCGCCCTCACCGAAGAGCAGCGCACCCGCGTCGCCGAGATCGACCAGGAGCTCTCGCGCCTGCAGGTGCAGTTCACCCAGAACCTGCTCGCCGACCAGAAGGGCAGCGACCTGTTCCTGACCGAGGCCGAAGTCGCCGGCCTCACCGACGCCATGAAGCAGTCCGCCGCCTCGGCTGCCAGAGCCGCAGGGCGGCCGGGCATGTTCCTCATCGCCTCCACCCGCCCCGCGGTGGAGCCGTTCCTCACGCTCGGCACCAACCGCGCCGCGCGGGAAAAGATATTCCATGCCTTCAACATGCGCGGCGACAACGGCAACGCGCAGGACAACAACGCCATCATCACCGAGATGCTGGGGCTCCGCGCGGAGCGGGCGCGCATTCTCGGCTTCGACAGCTTCGCCCATTTCCAGCTCGATGCCTCCATGGCCCGCACGCCCGATGCCGCCATGGATCTGCACCGCGGACTGGCCGAGAAAGCGCGCCCCGCGCGCGATTTTCGCCTTGGCCTGGGAAACCGCGCGGACCCGCTCATCGGCTGGCAGCCCCAGCTTCAAGCTTGCCATATAGGTCATGGAAACGGCCTGCTCGACCTCCAGGAACATGTCCACGAGCCGGTGCTGGATCACCTGGAACTTGCCAATCGGCTGGCCGAACTGGGTGCGCTGCTTCGCAAAGTCCATTGTCAGCTCGTGCAGGCGCCGCATGGTTCCGGCGGCTTCGGCGCAGGTCGCAGCCACCGCGCGGTCGAACAATTCCTGCACCAGCGGCAGGGCATGGCCTTCCTCGCCGATCAGCGCCTGCGGTCCGGCCTTGGCCATTTCAAAGCTCAGCTCCGAGGCGAGGTGGCCATCGACAGTCGGATAGTCCCGCCGCGAAATACCGGGCGCATCGGCTGGCACAAGCAGAAGCGAGACCCCGGCGGCCTCGTCCTCAGCGCCCCCGGTGCGAGCGGTCACCAGATAATGCGTGGCGTATGGCGCGCCGATCACAACCGCCTTTTCGCCGGAAAGCGTCCAGCCCGCGCCATCGGCACTGGCGCGGGTGCGGAGGCTGGCGAGATTGACGCGCGCCTGCCGCTCCGCCCACGCGAACGCGATCACGACGTCGCCGCCGATGATGGCCGGGATCAGCTCATCGGCCAACGCGCCGCCGGCAAGCTCGAGCGCGCCGCCACCGACAACCACGGTCGAAAGATAGGGCTCGCAGGCGATCGCCCGCCCAAGCTCCTCCATGATCACCATGGAATCGACCGGGCCACCGCCAAACCCCCCGTGGCGCTCGGCAAAGGGCGCTCCGAGAATCCCGATCTCGGAAGCAAGCGCCTTCCAGATGCCCGGGTCCCGCTTGTCCGGCGAGGCGAGCATCGCCTGCCGCCGATCGAAATCATAGGCATCCGCCAGATAGCGGCGCAGCGTGTCGCGCAGCATGGACTGCGTTTCGGTGAAGCTGAAGTCCACCTTGTCCTCCCCTTTTTTCGGCCCCTCTGCCGGTCTCTCGTCGGGTCTAGAGGCCCAGGACCATCTTGGCGATGATGTTGCGCTGGATTTCGTTCGATCCGCCATAGATCGAGGTCTTGCGCATGTTGAAATAGGTGGGCGCGGCGCGGTTGGCGAATGCCGGGCCGATCGGATACTCGTTGTGCCCTTCGGGGAACTCGCGGAAATAGGGCGCGGCATAGTGGCCGGCCGCTTCCAGCACCAGTTCGGTCAGCCGCTGCTGGATTTCCGTGCCCTTGATCTTCAACAGCGAGGATTCCGGCCCCGGCCCGCGCCCGGATGCTTCGCCCGCAAGCGTGCGCAGCTCGGTGAACTCCAGTGCTGCAAGATCCACTTCCACCTCGGCAAGCTTGCGGCGGAAGAAGGGGTTGTGGATCAGCGGCTGGCCGTGGCTGTCCATCTCGGCCGCCGCGATCCCCTTGATCCGCTCCAGCCCCCGTTTTGATCGGGCGACGCCGGCAATTCCCGTCCGCTCGTGGGCCAGCAGGAATTTGGCGCAGGTCCAGCCCTTGTTCTCCTCATGGACGCGGTTCTCCACCGGCACCCGCACATTCTCCAGCCACACCTCGTTCACTTCATGTTCGCCGCCAAGCGTGATGATGGGGCGCACGGTGATGCCCGGCGTCTTCATGTCGATCAGAAGGAAGGAAATCCCCTCCTGCGGCTTCACCGAGGTGTCGGTGCGGACCAGGAAAAAGCCCCAGTCCGCATGCTGGGCAAGGGTCGTCCAGGTCTTCTGGCCGTTCACCACATAATGATCGCCATCCCGCTCGGCCCGGGTACGGAGCGAGGCGAGGTCAGAGCCGGCGCCAGGCTCCGAATAACCTTGGCACCACCAGTCCTCGCCGGACAGAATCCGTGGCAGAAACCGCTCCTTCTGCTCTGACGTTCCGAAGGTGTAGATGACGGGGCCGACCATGTTGATGCCGAACGGCAGGATGGGGATGGTGTCGGCGCGCGCCAGTTCCTCCGAGAAGATGTAGCGCTGCGTCGCGTCCCAGCCGGGCCCGCCATATTCCTTCGGCCAGGCCGGCGCCACCCAGCCCCTGGCGTGCAGCACACGGTGCCAGGAGAGCATGTCCTCCTTGCCCAGTTCCTCGCCCTCGTCCTGCTTGCCACGAAGTTGCGGCGGATAGTTTTCGGCAATGAAGGCGCGAACTTCGTCGCGGAAGGCCAGTTCCCCGGCGCTGAAGGCAAGATCCATGCTGTTCTCTCCCTTGGGTGATGGTGTCGCTAACATCGGCCAATCCGCTGGCCAAGCTGGCAGAATGGCGCAAGCACGCTAGAGAGGGCCGGCATGTGGCGCCTTCACCAGTTCCCGCTGTGCCCGTTCTCGCGCGCGGTGCGATTCGCGCTCTCCGAAAAGCAGCTCGTCTATGCGCTCACCGAGGCCCGCCCATGGGAGGCAGCCGACCAGCTCTCGGCGCTCAACCCCGCCGGGCAGACGCCTGTCCTTGAAAATGGCGCGCTGGTCCTCTGCGACAGCATGGCGATCCTCGAATATGTCGACGAGACAGTGGAGAAATCCCCGCTCATCGGCTCCACGGCTGCCGAGCGGGCCGAGGCACGGCGGCTTGCGAACTGGTTCCGCGAGCGCTTCTATGCCGAGGTCACGGCGCCTCTGCTGCGCGAACGGCTGCTGAAGCGGGTCGTGACCCGGGAAATGCCCGATGGCGGCGCGCTGCGCGAGGCTGCGCGCGCGTCTGAGAACCATCTCCAGTATGTCGAGTATCTCCTCGATCAGAACCGCTGGCTGGCCGGGCCGACCTTCGGCATCGCAGACATTCACGCCGCGGCGCAGATCTCGGTCGCAGACTATCTGTCGGGGGTGGACTGGGGCGGCCATGCACAGGCCAAGATGTGGTATTCGGCGCTCAAATCACGACCCAGCTTCCGGGCGCTGCTGGCAGACCGGATGGAGGGCGTGCGGCCGCCGACCCATTATGACAAGCTCGATTTCTGATCCGGAAGGGCTCGCAGGCGCGCTGCGGAACCAGGCGGAACGGCTTGGTTTCATTGCTTTCGGCATCTGCCCCGCCGATGCCGCACCAGCATCTGCGCACAGGCTCCGGGAATGGCTCGCGGCCGATATGCACGGCCAGATGCTGTGGATGGAACGACCCGCGCGGGAACGGCCGCAGGCACTCTGGCCCGACGTGCGCTCGGTCATTATGCTCGGGCTCCCCTACACGCCTGCCATCGACCCGTTCCGCAATCATGACCGCCCCGAAACCGCGGTCATCTCCGTCTATGCCCTCGGCGCGGACTATCATGATGTGGTGAAAAAGCGGCTGAAGGCGCTGGCCCGATGGCTCGTGGCGCAGGTGCCGTCCGCGCTCAAGGTCTTCGTCGATACCGCACCGGTCTTGGAAAAGCCGCTGGCCGAGGCGGCCGGACTCGGCTGGCAGGGAAAACACTCTAATCTGATTTCAAGAACGCATGGCAACTGGCTGTTCCTGGGCGCAATCTATTCCGAGCTTGATCTTCCGCCGACGGCCGACCGCAGTGCCATCGGCGCCTGTGGAAGCTGCGTCCGCTGCATCGACATCTGCCCGACCCGCGCGATCGTTGCCCCCCATGTTGTCGATGCGCGCCTGTGCATCTCCTATCTTACCATCGAGCATCGCGGCCCCGTTCCGGAGACTCTGCGTCCGCTCCTTGGCAACCGCATCTACGGCTGCGACGATTGCCTTGCCATCTGCCCGTGGAACCGGTTCGCGCATGTGCCGGCCGATCCGGCGCTTGCACCCAAGGGTGCGCTGCTGGCGCCCCGCCTCGGGGCCCTGTTGCGGCTCGACGATGCGGGTTTCCGGCAGATGTTTCGCGGCTCTCCGGTCAAGCGGATCGGCCGCGACCGCTTCGTCCGCAACTGCCTCTACGCAGCCGGGAACAGTGGCCTGCCAGAACTTCTGCAACCAGCCCTGGAACTCCTGGACGATCCCGATTCAGCCGTGGCCGATGCAGCCCGGTGGGCCACGATGCGGCTGTCCGCGCTCAGTCCCAGCGCGCCTCGGGCGGCAGGCTCATGAGGATCGCGTCGATGTTGCCGCCGGTCTTCAGTCCAAACAGCGTGCCCCGGTCGTAGACGAGGTTGAACTCCGCATAGAGCCCGCGATAGCGCAACAGGGCCAGCCGCTCTTCCCCGGTCCAGGCCTCGGCCATGCGGCGGCGCACGATCTCCGGGAAGGCAGCCAGAAACGCCTCGCCGACGTCGCGGGTATAAGCAAAATTGGCCTCGAACCCGGCCTCGTCGTCGAACTCCAGCCAGTCATAGAAGATGCCGCCCACGCCGCGCGCCCGATTGCGGTGCCGGTTGAAGAAATATTCGTCGCACCACGCCGAATGCTTTTCCCAATATCCGGGATGGTGGCGGTCGCAGGCGGCCTTCAGATGCGCCTTGAAGCTCGTTTCGTCCGTATCGCGGGGCAGGGCGGGGTTCAGGTCCGCGCCGCCACCGAACCAGCGCTTCGTCGTCACCAGCATGCGCGTGTTCATGTGCACTGCCGGCACATGGGGGTTGGCCATGTGGGCCACCAGGCTGATGCCGGTTGCAAAGAAGCGCGGGTCCGCGTCGGCGCCCGGAATCGATTTCGCGAACTCGGGGCTGAACTGGCCGAACACAGTGGAACAGTTCACGCCCACCTTCTCGAACACCCGGCCCTTCATCACCCCCATCACGCCGCCGCCGCCCGGCGCGCCACCGTGGTCCGTCCGGTCCCAGGGCGTGCGCACGAAGCGTCCCGGCGCTGGCGGCGCGTCCGGCAGGGCAGGAAGATCCGCGCCCTCGTCCTCGATCCGCTCGAACTCGGCGCAGATACGATCGCGCAGGGATTGAAACCAGCGCTCGGCGGCAAGCTGCTGCGGATCGGGCGTGAAGGGTGCGTCGGCCATGTCCTTCCTTGCCCCGCCCCGGAGAAGCCTTCAAGAACCCACGGCAAGGAGAGCTTCCAGGGAGACCGTTGATGGAAATCCTGCGCACGCCAGACACGCGTTTCGAAGGCCTGGAAGACTGGCCCTACGCGCCGCACAGCACCGAGATCCGCGATCTCCGGCTTGGCCCCCTTCGTATGGTCCATGCCGAGGCTGGCCCAGCCGATGGCCCTGTCATCCTGTGCCTGCATGGCGAGCCGAGCTGGTCCTATCTCT
>JBKBXK010000100.1:0-7474 GCA_046314095.1 Thermaurantiacus sp.
GGCGTCGTATCGCAGAAGCCGATGGGCGAGGCACCGAAGATTCCGACGCCGCTTTCCTCGGATGCCGACACGCACAGCGGCCCATTCGGCCCCTGCGGAATGAGCCGGCCGCGTAGGCGGCAAGGGTGTTGAGACCCGGAGCAAAAAGGGTGCGGTCCTGGACGGACAGGTTGTAGTCCTGCTGGCTGTCCACCTTGTTGCGCTGATACTGACCGGAAAGCTTCAGCCGCACAGGCCCGAAATCATGTTCGATGCGCCCCTGGACCTGGAGCTCGTCTGCAAAATAGGTTGGCGTGAAATCGGTATTCACCTTGCGCGGGTCCGCCGGGTTCACGGCGTTGCGATAGGCATCAGGGCCATAGAGGCTGCCGAGCCCAAGCGCTCCAAGAGCCGGGCCAAGCGCTGCTCCGCCCTGGATGGTCAGGAACTCCTGAGACGAGAGCGTCCCAACAAAGGTGGAGTTGGCGTTGGTCACATCGAATGCGCGGCCGGCCGGAAGGCAGCCCAGCACCCCGGTCGGGTCGCGCAGGCAGGTCTGCTTCTGGATCCGAAGACGGTTGCTGTCCTCCCGGAAATAATATCCCATCAGATCCAGAGTGGTCCGGTCCGTCGGTTCCCAGCGGAAGGATCCACGGACAGCGTACATGTCACGGTCGTCGAACCGCTGCCCGTCAAACAGATTCTCCGTGTAGCCGTCACGCTTCAGATAGAAGCCCGCGACACGAACCGCAGCACGATCTCCGAGTGGCAGGTTGATCATGCCCTGCACCCGGATCTCGTCATAATTACCATAGCCGAACTCGGCATTGGCCCGGATGCCGGACGGGTCGGGCCGCCCGGTAATGAAATTGACAACGCCCGACGTCGCATTTCGTCCGAAAAGCGTACCCTGCGGGCCGCGCAGCACCTCGACGCGCTCGAGATCGAAGAATTCGGTCTCGAAGAGGCGCGTTGCGAACACGGGCAGGTCGTTCACATGGATTGCCGTCGCGCTGTCGCACGAAACGCCAACGCAGAGGTCGCCGACGCCGCGGATGGTGAAACTGGCACCGGTAAAATTGCTCTTGGTGAAGGTGACGTTGGGCAGAGTCAGTTGCAGCTGTGTCGGGTTGTTGATCTGCTGGCGCTCCAGCGCCTCGGCGGAAAAAGCGCTGACCGCGATCGGCACATCCTGCAGGCTCTGCGCCTGCCGCTGCGCGGTCACGATGATCTCGTCGAAGGCCGGCTCTGTGGCCGCAGTCTGCGCCAGCGCACTTCCAGCCACCAGCCCGCTCACCGAAACGGCAGCTACCAGGGCCGCTCGCACGGATTTCATCTTCGCCATAGTTTCCTCCCCACGTCCCGCGCCGATCTCGTTCGAGTGCAGCGCGACTGTTTGCCGACCCCCCTCTCCCAAAGGCGGCCGAAGATTGCGGCAATCAAATCAGCGCGACGGCCCCTTGTCCAGCACGTCAACCATCTTCCGACGCGCGGACCAGCCTATGGCGGTGCAGACATGATGCTATGTGGCCTTCCGGCCACAGGCGAACTAGCGGGGGGGGCGGCGGATAAGGGGAACGATCGCCGAGATCCGGCAGGCGCCGCCGGCTCGGCCCATGATCCGATCCCGCCCGGCACAAAGCTGCCCGGCCTCGGCCGGCTGGTAGTAGAACCCGCCATAATATGAAAGCTGCGGGCAGGCTGCGGCAAACCGGACCCGGTGTCGCGCGCCGCCGCGCATCACAACCTCCAGAGTCTGGGGATCCAGCACATAGGCACCGGCGATCGCCGAGGCATCGATACAGGCGCCGCGGCGGGCACGGCCTTCGACCCATGTTTCGGCAGTTGTCTGGGGCTGGCTCGGCTTTACCGGCACCCGGCTGACCTGCGCAGCGGCCGGTGCGCCGAATGCCAGCACGCCAAGAACGAGAAGAAAAGATTTCGGAGCGAGGGGCATCGGCCTCTTGCGAGCGGGTAGGGTGCAGCCGTGCCACGTGGCGCGGAACACGTCCAAGGTCACAATCGCTTTGAACCGGTGGTGAACTTGCTGCCGGGTCCGCGTCCGGCAGACCGAAGACCCTTTCAGCCGCCCGGCTTCACGAACTTCAATGTCATCCGGTCGCTTTCGCCGATGGCGACATATGTGTCGCGATCCTGATCTCCCAGTGCAAGCGTGGGCGGCAAGGTCCACACGCCGCGCGGATGGTCGGCGGTGTCGCGCGGATTGGCATTGATCTCGCTCGCCTCCACCAGCCGAAAGCCCGCCGCCTCGGCCATGCGGATCACCTCGCTCTGCTTCATGTAGCCGCTCGCGCGGCTCTTCTCGTCATCGGGCCGGTCCTCTGGCAGCCGATGCTCCACGACACCCAGAATGCCGCCAGGACGAAGCGCAGTGTAGAAAGCCTGAAACGCCTCGTCCGCGAAACCTGCGCCGACCCAGTTGTGCACGTTGCGGAAGGTCAGCACCATGTCGGCACTGCCCGGCGCCGCGATGTTGCTGGCGATGCCGCGACCGAAGCTGGTGACCGCGACGCTCCCATAAACCTCCGGGCGCGCCTTCACTCTGTCGATGAATGCCTGGCGAGACCGTTGCTGCCCCTCGGTGCCCTTCGGGTTGAAGTGCGCGGCGACATAGCGACCCCGCTCGCGCAGCACAGGCGCGAGAATGTCGGTGTACCAACCGGCCGCAGGCGTGACTTCCACCACCGTCATGTTCGGTTGCAGCCCGAAGAAGATGAGCGTCTCCTTGGGATTGCGGAAGCCGTCCCGCGCCCGCGCCTCGGGGCTGCGATGATCACCTGCAACTGCCGCATCGAGGAGCGCGGCAACATCTTGCTGGGTGGCGGTCCGCCCCTGCGCGTGCGCCGGGAGACCGACCGAAAGGATCGCAAGCGTTCCGATCGCTGCTGTTACAAGCCATGCCCTGCCCATCGAACCTCTCCTCGCCGTCTGGAAATCCCAGTGGCGACATAGGCCTGTGAGGCGCTAGAGCAAGCCTCAGCAAAGCCATGGGTCTCGGGTCAACCCTCTGGGCGCTGGGCGCCGTTTCGCTGCTTGGCGTTGTGTCGGCAGTCATGAATGCACGTCGGGGAATTGGGCGCTGGTCGCTGGTTCCTTGGGACTGGCTGCTGGTTGCAACCCTGTTCGGCGCCGTGATGCTTGGGGCGTATGCCGCGCGTCTCTGGTCCGAAGGCATGTGATTGAATGCAAGTCGCAGTGATCTGCGAAGATGTGCCCGGAGAGGAAGCGGCGCGGCTTCGACAGGAACGGCTGGCCGCGCATCTGTTCCATGTGGAACAGGCGATGGACCTGATCCTCGTCGCAGGGCCACTTCGCAGCGGAGACGGGAAGGTGTGCGGCTCGCTTCTTGTGCTCGACGTTCCGAGCCTCGCTGCGGCCAGGCACTTGATGGCGGAAGACCCTTACAGTGCGCCAGGCATCTGGGCCTCTGTCCGCTTTCTCGAGTTCGGCGCCGTGGCCGGCACCTGGGTGGGCGGCGCTTCCTGGAAGGGCCCTGCTAGCGAAGGGTGAACTCGATCGTGGTGACCACGCGCACCTTCTGGTTGGGCGTGTCGGTGCCGACGCCCGTATCCCCGTCGCGGCCGGTGATGGTGAAGAGGCCTTGGGTGGCCTGACGGATCCGGCCCACCCGGGTGCCCGAATCGGCTGCAAACTGGTCGGCTGCCTCGCGCGCTGCCCGCGTTGCCTCCGCAATCATTTCCGGCTTCACGTCATTGAGGCGGGTGAAGCTGTAGGTAAGGCCGCCCATCCCGTCGCTGTCCAGCGCCACACCGCGGCGGATAAGTTCGGCCTGGTTGGCGAACGCGCGCTCCATCTTCGGAATGTCGGTGGTGCGGGCCTGAAGGCGCTGGCGAATGGTGATGTTCATTCGCCCATAATTGCTGTCGAAATACTGGCTGACGCTGGAACCGCGCGGCTGCACTTCGGCAGCCGTGAACCCATTGGCGGAGAGGAACGCCTGCACCGTCTCGGCGTCGCGGTCTGCCCGTGCCTGCACCTCGGCAAGGTCGCTGCCATTGGCCTGGGTGGCAATCGTCCAGGTCGCAAGGTCGGCAACCACATCGCGCTCGGCCACCCCACGGACGGTTACAACGGATGGCCCCTCACGGATGCCTGCCAACCCCCAGGACAGGACCGCCGCAGCGAGCAGGAGGCCGACGGCCAGGATCGCGGCCGCGATAGCCGAGGAGGAGAGACGCATGACGAGGCCCTAGACAGGCGGGAAGCTTGCAGCAAGCGTGGGTTGACAGGCGCGGGCCTCGCCACGACCTCCACCCGAGGAGACTGCCATGGCCCGCGCTGACTTCCGTTTCGCTTTCCGCCGCCGAGTGCGTTACGCTCAGGTGGACGCCCAGGCTGTCGTCTACTTTTCCCACTATCTTGAATGGGCGGATGTGGGGGTTGTGGAGTATTGGCGGGCCGCGGGCCTCTATGAAGACGCGCCCGTTGCCGGAGGCGGCGCCGAGTTTCACGTGGTCCGCGCCGAGGTGGACTATCGGGCGCCGTTGCTCCTCGACGAGGAGATCGACATCTGCGTCGCAACCAAAGCCATCGGCAACAGCAGCATGACCATGGTGGTCGAGTTGCATGGCTGCCGCAGCGACGGCGACGGAGAGGATCTTCGCGCCCGAATCGGTCTGGTGCAGGTCCATGTGGCAGAGGCACGCGGGAGACCGACCCGGGTGCCAGACGGGATCGCGGATCGGATCGAACGGCTGGAAGGCCGCACGCTCAGAAAGGAAACGGCCAGAACATGAAATATCTTCACACCATGATCCGCGTTTCAGACCCGGAGGCGACCATCCGCTTCTTTGAACTCCTTGGACTGAGGGAGCTGAAACGCTACGACAATGAAGAGGGCCGGTTCACACTTATCTTTCTTGCTGCCCCCGGGGACGAGGCTGCACAGGTGGAGCTTACCCATAATTGGGATGAATCGGGCTACCCAGGCGGCCGCAACTTCGGCCACATTGCCTATGCGGTCGACGATATCTACGAAAGCGTCGAACGGCTTTCGGCAGGCGGCGTCACCATCAACCGGCCACCGCGAGACGGACGCATGGCGTTCGTGCGGACCCCGGACGGGATCTCGATCGAACTGCTGCAGAAGGGCGAACCCCTGCCGCCGAAGGATCCCTGGTCGTCAGCGCCGAACATTGGGACATGGTGATGGCCGGAGCGCCTGCGCCGGCTCCGGTGCACCGCGTGCCGGCCTTCTCGGACAATTATGTCTGGCTCTTCGAATGGCAGCCCGAGACAGTTGCAGTCATCGATCCTGCAGATGCCGCGCCAGTGCTGGAGCGGGTTGCAGCGGACGGCCTCACGATCAGCCATATCCTGAACACGCACTGGCACCCGGATCATGTTGGCGGCAATCTGGCCATCAAGGAACAGACCGGCTGCACCATCATCGGCCCTGAGCGGGAACGGGACCGGATCCCCGGCATCGATCGAGCCGTGGACGACGGCGAGGTGGTGACGCTGGGCGCGCATCAGGGCGAAGTGCTGTTCGTGGGTGCACACACCGCAGGGCACATCGCCTATCATTTTCCCTCCGCAGCTGCCCTCTTCTGCGGGGATACGCTGTTTGCGATGGGCTGCGGGCGGCTGTTCGAGGGAACGCCCGGCGACATGTTCCGGGCGCTCGGCAAGCTCGCGTCCCTGCCTGCCGACACCAGGGTTTTCTGCGCCCACGAATATACGCTTTCCAACGCCCGCTTTGCAGTCACGGTGGAGCCGGAGAATGCTGCGCTTGCACGGCGTTACGCCGAGGTTCAGGAGGCGAGGCGTAACAATCGGGCAACCGTTCCGTTCCTGCTGGCCGAAGAGCTGGAGACCAACCCCTTCGTTCGTGCGGACAGCGCGGAACGGCTCGGTGAGATCAGGAGGGCGAAGGATGCGTTCTAGGTCGATGTTCCTTGGCAGGCTCGTTGCGGGCTTTCTGCTTGCAGCCGGCGGGACGACCATTGCGCAGGAGGCGCCACCACTGCTGCCAGATGGACGGCTGGACGTGGTTGCACTCCAGCCGGCCGGCAAGCCACGCAGTTGCGTGCCCCGGCGGGATGTGCAGGAAAGCCGCCCGTTCGAGAACTCGGCCATCATGTTCCGAACCGGCGCCAACCGATGGCTCCGGAACGACCTGAAAGACACCTGCCCCGCGCTGGATCGGAACCGGGCACTCGTATTCCGGTCGCCGGTCGGCCAGATGTGCGAGAACGATATTGTGGATGTGGTCGACCCGGTCTCGAAGATGAACTGGGGCTTCTGCACCCTCGGCCAGTTCACCCCGGTAAGCATTCCTCGCGGTTCGCGCTTCTAGCGGCAGCGCGCCGCCGTTTGCGCCCGTGCCGCGAGCCCTCTATGGGGCGCGCTTTCCATGGTTGTGACCCGCTTTGCTCCCTCGCCCACGGGGCGCCTGCATGTCGGCAATGTCCGCACTGCGCTTCTGAACTGGCTCTTCGCCCGCCGTAACGGCGGCCGTTTCCTTCTGCGCCTGGACGATACCGATATCGCTCGTTCGAGCGCGGAACATGCCGAGGCGATCCGCATGGACCTGGCCTGGCTGGGCATGGCGCCAGACGCCGAATACCGCCAGTCCGACCGACTGGACCTTTACGAGGCTGCACTGGCCCGCCTTGCCGAAGCGGGCCATGCATATCGGGCCTATGAGACCCCGGAAGAACTGGACGTGAAGCGCAAGATCCAGCTCTCGCGCGGACTGCCCCCGGTCTATGACCGTGCCGCCCTCGCGCTAACCGGCGACGATCATGCCCGCTTTGCCGCCGAAGGCCGAGCGCCTCACTGGCGCTTCCGGCTCTCGCCGGATCTCCCTGTCGCCTGGGAGGATCTGGTGCGCGGCCACTCGCATATCGACCCGCCTTCGCTGTCTGACCCCGTCATCCGTCGCGCCGACGGAAGCTGGCTCTACATGCTGCCTTCCGTGGTGGACGATATTGACATGGGCGTGACCCACGTCATTCGCGGCGAGGATCATGTGACCAACACGGGCATCCAGCTTCAGATGTTCGCTGCCCTCGGCGCCGCGCCTCCGGCCTTCGGCCACGCCGCGCTGCTGACTGGGGCAGACGGAGCGCTTTCCAAGCGGCTCGGGTCGATCGGGCTCGACGCGTTCCGCGCCCGTGGAATCGAACCCATCGCCGTCAAGGCGCTGCTCGCGCGGCTCGGCACCTCGCTGCCGGTGGAGCCGTTCGTTTCGGACGCCCCCCTCATTGAAAGCTTCGACCTCGCGAATCTCGGCCGGGCGACGGCCCGGTTCGACGAGGGCGAGCTGGCCAGCCTGAACGCCAAGATCCTGCACCAGCTGCCCTATGCAGCGGTTGCCGACCGGGTAACCCTTTCAGAAGCGGAATGGTTGGCAGTGCGCGGGAATGCGACGACCATGGCCGAGGCCGAGGCGTGGAAGCCGGTCTTCGGCGGAGACGTGTGCCAGAACGCCGACCCGGATGATCAGGCC
>JBKBXK010000101.1:0-7459 GCA_046314095.1 Thermaurantiacus sp.
GCGTCATGTTGGTCTGCCCCACTCCCCCGCGCCCGTGCCAAGGGTGCCCGTTCGCCGCAGGTGTGATGGCATGGACCTGAGCCGCGCCGCCACGGCGTTTCGCAGCCGGGGCAGTCTGACTCGCGAGTTTGCTGGCGCGGTTGCTGGCAGTGCTGGCTTGCGGATTCTTGGCATGGCGCTCGGCTTTCTGGTCGGGGTCCAGCTCGCCCGCTATCTCGGTGTCGAGCAATATGGCGTCTATGGCTATGTGATGGCCGTCGCGACGCTTGCTGCGACGATTGCGCTTTTCGGCCTGCAGTTGTTGGCCGTGCGGGAGACGGCGTTTGCCGTGCAGCGGAGGGATTGGGCCGCCCTTAACGGGTTCCTGCGCTGGTCCTGGCGGCGCGCCGTCCTGTTCGCGCTGCTCATGGCATTGGCGGCCGGTATCTGGCTTATGCAATCAGCGCCAGGATCGGCCATGCCGATCCCGCTGTGGGGCGCGGCATTCGTGATCGCAACGGCGATGGTCGCGCTGCTCGGCCCGATGTTGCGGGGCCTTGGCCAGATTGTCGGCGGACAGTCGCTCGATACCGTCCTCGTTCCGGGTCTTCAGTGCCTGATGCTGGCGGGGGCGATGCTGGCGCTTGGCTCTCTCAACGCGACTGGCGCGCTCGCGATCGGGGTTGCATCCACGGCCATCGCAGCCATCGTCGGGCTCGCCTGGCTGTGGGTGCGGGTGCCGCAGCCGGCGCGCGTGGCAGAGCCGCGCACGGATGGCGCGCAGTGGCATCGCGCCATGCTGCCGATGGGCGCAACCACCGTGATGCGGGCGCTCGATTCCCAGATGCCGATGCTCGTGCTCGGCGCCACCGTGATGGCCACCGACCTCGGCACCTTCCGGGTTGCGCTTGCCTCGATGCTGCTTCTCAACTTCCCCTACACATTGGTCAGCATTGTCTCCGCGCCGCTTGCCTCCCGGCTGGTCGCGGCCGGGGACATGCCGCGTGTCCAGCGTCTGGCAGCTGTCGCGACTGTCGCAACGCTTCTGCCCACCATCGGCATTGCAGCACTTCTCTATCTCCTCGGGGTGCCGCTCATCAGCTTCATCTTTGGCGCCGAATATGCTGGCGCCTGGCCAATCCTGATGCTGCTGGCGCTTGCCGCTATCGCCAACAGTTTTTTCGGAGTGACGCCTGCCGTCCTGTTTGCGACCGGCAACGAGAGGCTTGTTACCACAGCCTTCGCCACCGGCGTCGTGCTGCTCGGCCTGATGCTTGCAGTTCTGGTTCCGCGCTTCGGCATCGAGGGCGCTGCCTTGGCAATCGCCGTATCGATAGTCGTTCGTGAGGTCATGCTGTGGCGCTTCTGCCGCACGGCAGCCGCAGTCGATCCGGCGCCCTGGATGGCCGTGCGGCTGCTGGGCGCGCGCTGAGGACGGCCGCGCGATGGCGACGATCCGGCAAACCGCGAAGCGCTGGGTTCCCGCAGCGCTTCACCGACCCCTGCGCCGGCTGGAGGCCTATGGACGGCGACTGCGGATCTGGCAGACGGCCATCCGGGAAACGCGTGGCGCAACGCCTGCGGACCAGGCCATCATTCGTCGCTCGTTTCTTGTCAGCCCGATTGTGTCGGCGCGAGACCTTGATCGCTGGCAGGACCCGATGTTGCTTGCCGATGCCGATGTGGAGGTCACGGGCTTCGGCAGATTTCACGTTCGCGGCAACAGCGATGATTTCTGGCATGTTCTTCCCTCGCGGGAGCCCGCGATCGTGGAAACGGTGCGGCAGCTTGTCGGACCAGGAGACACATTCGTCGATGCTGGTGCGAATATCGGCTTCTACAGCGTTCAGGCCGCCCGGCGTGCGGGCGAGCACGGCCATGTCATCGCGGTGGAGATGATGCCGGATACTGCCGACATCCTGCGCGCACAGGTGCAGCGCAACCGCCTTGCCAATGTTCGAGTGGTTGAGGCGGCTCTCTCGGACACCGAGGGTGACGAGGTGCTGGCCCATGTTTCGTCTGGGCGCTACGGGCAGGCTTCGCTGGTGGCGCACGCCGCCGATGCAAGATCGGTTCGCGTCACAACCACGACCCTTGCACAGCTTCTCGCGGACGTGCCGCGCGTCGCATTGATGAAGATGGACCTCGAAGGCGCGGAGCTTTCGGCGCTGGTCGGCGGTCGGCCGGCACTGCCGCGGATCGAGGCGATCATCTTCGAAGCGCATACACGGGCAGGCGAAGTCGCGATGTTTCTCGCGGAGGCAGGCTTTGCGGTCCGGGAGCTGGACCGGCGCAACGCGCTGGCCACGCGAAGGTCGGACACACGAGCGGTCTGATGGCCCGCGCGATCGAATCCACGGGTGTTCGCGCGCATCTGCGGCGGGCCTGGCAGCGCGTGCCCGGCAAGCAGCCATTGTTCGAGCTGTGGCGCCGGGCGGGCGCGCCGCCCGAGCATGTCTGGCGCCATCTTCATTTCGCCGGCACGTTTGCCGTGACGCTGCCGGGCGGGTCGGAATTCCAGATGCAGCATTTCGGGCAGCTGGTGGAGAATGAGCTGTTCTGGGCCGGATTTGGCAACGGCTGGGAAGCAACCTCGCTCAGGCTCTGGGCGCGGATTGCCCCACATGCCGCGACCATTCTGGACGTTGGCGCAAACAGCGGTGTCTACGCCCTCGCAGCGGCCGCCCTCAGCCCCGAGGCGCGCGTTTTCGCGTTCGAGCCGTCGCGTCGCATCGCCGAGCGGCTGCGCGGCAATGTCGCCCGCAACAGGCTGGCCGTTGAAGTTGTCGAAGCCGCCGTCTCGAACCAGACTGGCGAGGTCATCCTGTTTGAGCCGCGGTCGGAGCATCATTATTCCGCGTCGCTGGAGCCGGCGATGCTTGGTGGCGCGTCGCACCTCGAAGACCGTCGGGTGCTCGCAACCCGGCTCGATGAGTTTGCCGCCGCTCGCCGACTGCCACGGCTGGACCTCATCAAGATCGATACGGAAATGCATGAAGCGGCGGTGATCGAGGGCCTCGGCAGCAGGCTCGCCCAAGACCGACCGGTGTTGCTGGTGGAGATTCTCAACCGCGGCCTGGGGCGGGCCGTGGAAGATCGCCTTGAAAAACTGGACTATCACCTGTTCCGCATCGACGAGCGGGAAGCGGTGGTTCCTGTTGAGAGGCTTGGAGAGCAGCCGGCCAACCACCTCCTCTGCCCTGCCGAAACAGCCTCCCGACTTGGTATCGCCGACGGCGTCAGGCATCGGGATCTTGCAGCGGCCGGGAACGCCCGGGCGTGCTGATGCAGCCCGAACGTCCGGCCCGCGTGGCGCTGCTCGTTCCCGACTTGCGCGGTGGTGGAGTGGAGCGGGTGCGCCTGCGGCTGGCGCGGCGGTTCTTGGCGATGGGTCTAGGGGTCGATCTGGTCCTGATGCGTCAATCCGGCGAACTTCTTGGCGAGGTGCCGGAGGGCGTGCGGATCGTGGATCTGGCGGCGCCCAGGGTCCGCAACCTCCTACCGGCGCTCATCCGCTATCTGCGCGCGGAGCAACCGGATGCCCTGATGGCGGCGATGTGGCCAACCACCTCCATCGCGATTGTCGCCCGCAGGTTGGCCCGAACCGCAACACGCGTCCTCGTGTCGGACCATAATAATCTCGTTGCCCAGCACGCGCACCGCGGTCGGGCCTATGCGCGGTTCATGCGTGCAGCGATGCGGGCCACCTACCGTGCTGCCGAAGTCCGCGTTGCGGTTTCCGAGGGGATCGCGCACGAGCTTGCTGCGCTCTCCGGTCTCCCCTGCTCCGCGTTCGAGGTGATCCACAACCCCGTCGAAGTCGAGGCTTCAGGAGACAACGACGGTCATGATCCCGGCGCAGTCTGGGGCGTGCCCGCCGGGGCCAGGATCCTGACTGCCGGGCGCATGAAGCCGCAGAAGAACCACGCCCTTCTCATCCGTGCATTTGCCCGACTGCAGCTTCCATCTGCCCGGCTGGCCATCCTCGGCGACGGGCGGAGCGAAGCGGCGACGCGCGCACTGGTTGCCGAGATGGATCTCCAGACTCGCGTTCTGATGCCGGGCTTTGTCGCCGATCCCGGGCCTTGGCTGCGCTCGGCGGACCTGTTCGTGCTCTCCTCCGACTATGAAGGGTTCGGCAATGTGCTGGTCGAGGCGCTTGCGGCCGGCTTGCCGATCGTCTCGACTGATTGTCCGTCCGGTCCCGCCGAGATTCTCGAACATGGCTGCTATGGCAGGCTCGTTCCCGTTGGTGACGAGGGCGCGCTCGCCGCGGCCATGGCAGACGCACTGGCAGAAGATCATGACCGGGCGGCGCTTCGGCGGCGGGCTGCGGATTTCGCGCCCGATGTTGCAGCCCGACGCTACGCCAGCCTCCTGTTTCCGGAGCGTGCATGGAGCAAACCCGCATGATCGAACCAGCATGATTGAGAAGATGCGCACACTCGCCTGGTTCGCTACCCGGCCATCGTTCTGGCCACATGCCGCGGCGTTGGGCGTACGCCGCCTGTCGCCGAGCCGGGACACCGCTCGTCATCGATCCGAAGCGACAGCATGGGCGGCCGAGCGGGCAGTGACCGTCGAGGGAGCGCTGGCGACGATCGGCTTTGCGGTTCCGGCCTCGGAACGTCCGCGTCTCCCGCTCGCAATCCTGCAGGAGGCCGAGGCCGCAGCGGCGCAGTCCCCGGTGCGCATGGGCGGGCCCGGCGATCTCGACCTTCTTTTCGCCGCTGTGCGCGTGTCCGGCGCGCAGCGCGTGGTGGAGACGGGCGTCGCCTATGGCTGGTCGAGCCTCGCAATCCTCGCTGCAATGGATGATGGCCGCAATGGCCGGCTGGCAAGCGTGGACATGCCCTATCCCAAGATGGCCAACGAAGCCTTTGTCGGTGTCGTCGTGCCAGAGCGGCTGCGCGGCGGCTGGACCCTTGTGCGTCAGCCGGACCGCTTCGGGCTCGACCGCGCGATAAGCGCGCTTGGCGGCACGATCGATCTTGCCCATTACGACAGCGACAAGAGCTGGCAGGGCCGCCGCTGGGCCTACCCCAGGCTGTGGGCCGCACTGCGCCCAGGGGGCCTCCTCATATCCGACGATATCCAGGACAACATGGCCTTTGCCGAGATGGTTGCTGAAATGGGTCTGCCGTTCGCGGTCACGCACTCCGGTGGGAAATTCGTGGGGCTGATTCGAAAGACTGAAGGCAGATAGTGCTGTAAGCTTTTGGGGTTGATGGCATGAGAGGCATGAGTAATCTAATTTGGTCAAGACGGTCTGGCATCGTTGCGAAAAACGTCGTGTATAACTTCATCTCGCTATTAAAGCAAAAGCTTGGAATTATTAACTCCAATTCTGGTGCAGCTAGTTCAAAACGTAGCGTCGAAGATTCTTTGCTGTACGCAGATAGGGTGGTACGAGATTACATTGAGATCTTGGGATCAAGTTTTTTTGGACATGTTGCAGAAGTAGGCCCAGGTGATAGCTGCGCAGTGGCCCTGAAAATTATTGAGAATGGAGCGAAGAAAATAGATCTTGTTGATCGATTCTATTCAAACCGAAAATCGTCAAATATTGATTTGATACATCAAAAAATTGTTCAGGAATCTCCCATATTGTCTTCATTTTTTGATTTAAACAATATTGATATCAGTAAGCTCGGAATAAAAAGATTCTACGGACCGGCGGCGAGTGCAGAGAATTTTTTTGGACGCACAATAAAATATGACTTTATTGTTTCAAGGGCTGTTTTGGAGCATGTGCAGAATATCGAAGAGTCTCTCACAAAAATGGCTTCGTCATTGTCAGTGAACGGAAAAATGGTTCATATAGTGGATTTGAGGGATCACGGCATGTTTTCAAAATATGGATTTCACGAGTTGGAATTTTTGACAGTTACAGACTCAATATATCAAGCGATGACAAATCATTGTGGTCATCCAAATCGAGTTCCAATCACACAATATCGTACAGCCTTGCAGAAATCGAATGTCGATGCATCGTTTCTCATTCTCCGACTTGTTGGAGAGGCGGATTGGCATCAACCCTTGCTTTGGGAGGAGATCGCACCAGAGCGGGTTCGTCAAGCGACGAGCCTAGTTCAGAAAGTGCGTCCGCGGCTTGCGAAGTCACTACGTGATGTTCCGGATGAGGATCTGGCGATTTCAGGCTTTGCACTAATTGCGGTTTCAAGGTCTTGATCGGATTTTGGAGCACGCTTCTACAGCTTTCGAAGAGGGTTGCCAATGACGGCCCATGTCCTGATGACTGCCAACTCGGCGTGGGGAATCGCCCATTTCCGGCGCCCGCTCGTCGCGGCGTTGAGGGCCAGCGGCCATGACGTCACGGTGCTCGCTCCGCCCGACGATGCGGTCGACCTTCTGGCGCAGGCCGGGTGTCGCTTCCGTCCGCTGGAGATGGACTCCAAGGGCCTCAACCCGGTGGCCGACCTTGCGTTGATGCGGCGCCTGAAGCGCCACTTCCGGAACGAGCGCCCGGACGTGGTGCTGAGCTACACGATCAAGAACAATATCTGGGGCGCGTTCGCGGCGGGCGATGCGGGGCTGCCCTTCATTCCGAACGTAAGTGGTCTCGGCACGGCTTTCCTGTCGGGAGGGCCGCTGCAGAAGGCGGCTGAGCTCCTCTATTCCCGCGCCTTCCGGCACCTGGAGCATGTGTTCTTCCAGAATCCGGAGGACCGGGACCTGTTCCTCACGCGCGGCCTCGTGCGGGAGGCGCAGGCACGGCTGATCCCGGGTTCGGGCGTCGATCTCGATCATTTCCGGCCCGTGCCGATGCCGCGCCCCGATGCCCCGCCGTCCTTCCTGATGATTGGCCGTGTCATCCGCGACAAGGGCGTGATGGAATATGCCGAGGCTGCGCGCATCGTGCGCCAAGAGCGCCCCGATGCGCAGTTCCGGCTGCTGGGCGGCCTCGGTGTTGCCAATCGTGGTGCGGTCCCGGCCGAACAGGTTGCAGCATGGGAGGCTGCGGGAACCCTTGCCTATCTGGGCACCTGTGCGGATGTGCGCCCCGCCATATCAGCGGCCCACTGCGTCGTCCTTCCTTCCTACCGCGAAGGAGCCCCGCGGGCGCTTATCGAAGCGTCCGCGATGGGCCGGCCTGTCATTGCGACCGACGTGCCGGGCTGCCGTTCGGTCGTCGCCGATGGGGAGACGGGCCTGCTGTGCGCTGCAAAAAACGGGCCGGCGTTGGCGGAGGCGTGCCTCGGCTTTCTCGGCTTGTCGTCGGCGGAGCAGGGCGCCATGGGCGCGGCGGGTCGCCGGCGAATGGAGGCAATCTATGATCAGCGGCTGGTGGTGGAGGCCTATTTCGCTGCGCTCGGCTCCGCGTCGTCGCCTGCCGGCCTGGGCCAGACGACCTCGGCGATGAAAACATAGGCGCCCCAGGCGATCAGCCCGATGAGCAGGGCCAAGGCGATCACCATGGTAGGCCGAGGCGAGACGGGCTCGAGGCTCACCATGATTT
>JBKBXK010000102.1:0-1202 GCA_046314095.1 Thermaurantiacus sp.
GCTATCGGCGACCTGCTTGGGTGTGGCGGCGGCGCCCGCATCGGGCAGGTTTTCGTCGAGACGGGACCGGGCAGCTTTACGGGCCTCCGGGTTGGCCTTGCAGCGGCCCGCGCGCTCGCGCTCGCCTGGTCTGCCGAGCTTCGGGGTATCCCGTCTGCGAGCCTCATCGCAGCCGAGGCTGGCAAACGGGGCGCGACCACTCCCTTGCTGGTGGCCCTCGCCGCGCCCCGCGGGCAGGTTTGGCTGGTCGAGCCTGGAACATCAGCCGCACCGGGTCCGGCTCGCTCGCTCTGGCCGGACGCGGCGCGCGCAATCGCGGACGCCTGGATTGATTCGGGCGGCGAGGTGACAGGCTCGGGGGCCCCGGCGCTTGTCGGCGCCCGGGCCGGCCCGGAGCGGGCGCCAAGGGCAGACGCTGCGGCCCTGCTCCCGTTGTCGGCGCTGGTTCCGCCGCGCGCGCTCTATGTCAGCGCTGAGCGTGGCGCGGCAGGGGGGCTTGTTTCTGTCTGAGCCATGGCGACGGCACGCAAACATCCGCAGCTGACATGGGCGGACGGCCATCTCGACGACCTGCCGGCGGTGGCCGCGCTCGCGAGCCTTGCCTTCGAGCCTGGTTGGCGCGAGTGCTGGTCGGAACGCCAGATGGCCGATGTGCTGACCATGCCCGGATCGTGGCTGGATCTCGCACGGGACGATCAAGGTCATGCGATTGCCTTCGCCCTGTCGCGACAGGTGGCGGGCGAAGTCGAACTGCTGCTGTGCGGGGTCGATCCTCGGTGGCAGCGCCTAGGCCTGGGCCGCGCTTTGGTGCAGCGGGTGCGGGATATCGCGCAGCGGCGCGGGGCCGACCGGCTGTTCCTCGAAGTTCGGCAAGGTAATATTGCCGCGCGCCGTCTTTATGGGTCGGCCGGCCTTGGCGAGGTGGGGCGAAGAGCCGGCTATTACAAGCATGTGTCCGGGTGCACGGATGATGCAATAACCCTGTCATTCTCGCTCGGCCGCTGAAATATTTCGGCATCGTTTCGTTTTTTTCAGATGAACGGCCTTGCCCGCCGGTCATTGTTTTGTCATGAAGATGCGGTCCATGTTCAGCAAACATGCAGGATGTGGTCTTAAGGCCGTTGAAACTGCAGATACTTGCCCGGCACACTGGTCGCAAGCCGGGTTCCAACGAAAGGATAGTGATGTCGGACCCCACCCAA
>JBKBXK010000102.1:1212-7444 GCA_046314095.1 Thermaurantiacus sp.
CTTCTGGCCCTCACGTCGGATATCGTGTCGAGCCATGTGGCGAACAACACGGTCGCGGTGAACGACCTGCCACAGCTTATCCAGAACGTCTTTGCGACACTTGCCGGCCTTGGTGCGCCAGCGGAGCCGGAAAAGCCGAAGCAGGATCCGGCGGTGCCGATCCGCAGTTCGGTCAAGCCAGACTATATCGTGTGCCTGGAGGACGGAAAGAAGCTGAAGATGCTGAAGCGGCACCTGATGACCGCCTATGGCATGACGCCCGAAGAGTATCGTGCAAAATGGGGCCTTCCCGCCGATTACCCGATGGTAGCGCCCAACTATGCCGAGGCGCGACGCAAGCTCGCCAAGGAGATCGGTCTGGGCACCAGCCGTGCCGGAAAGGGCCGCAAGGCCGCCTGACGTCGGCACTGTTCGCCAACAGCAATTCTCCGGGGGCCGGGCGTCCGCCTTGCCCTCGGAGCCTGCGGCATATATCTGACCATGAGCGTGGCGACGCCAGCCCGCGGAGAGGCAATGCCGCAGCAGATCGATATCGAAGCCCTGTGCCAGGAGCGCGGCCTGCGGGTGACCGAGCAGCGGCGCGTGATCGCGCGCGTTCTCTCGGAGTCGACCGATCATCCCGATGTGGAGGAACTGCACCGTCGGGCGACCGCCATCGATAGGGGCATTTCGATCGCGACTGTCTATCGCACGGTGCGCCTGTTTGAAGAGGCGGGGATCCTGGAACGTCATGATTTTCGCGACGGCCGCTCGCGCTATGAGCCAGCGACGGATGACCATCACGATCATCTGATCGATATCGAGACCGGGAACGTCATCGAGTTCCATGACGAGACCATCGAGAAGCTGCAGGAGGAGATTGCGCGACGTCTCGGCTTCCGGCTCGTCGACCATCGCATGGAACTCTATGGCGTGCCCCTGAGCCGGCCAGACAAGGTCTGACGTGCCGAGCCAAGGTCCCGTCAGGGCCCCGTCCGTTCCCGCTCCTCTGGCGCGCGCCCCCGAAAGGCGCGGCGCCTTGCGTCAGTTCGCGCCGGCGCGCGGCATTGCCGGTGCGCTGGCGACGACGGGTGCGCTCCTGCCTGCCTGGGCAGCGCTTCGGGCGGTTCATCCCCCGACCAGCGAGCGGGTGCCGCGCCGCTATTTCCGTGGGCTGCTGCGCGCGCTTCGGGTCTCCGCGCACATTCACGGAACACCCGACTCAGGTGGTGTGCTCTTCGTCGCCAACCATATCTCGTGGATGGACATTCCGGTCCTTGGCGCACAGGTCCATGCGGCTTTCGTCGCCAAGCGGGAGGTCGCCGACATGGGTCTTGTCGGCCGCTTCGCGGATATTGGCCAGACGATCTACGTGGATCGATCGCAGCGCCATCGCAGCAGCGAGCAGGCCGGCGCGATCGCAAGGCGACTTGCCACGGGCAGCAATGTGATCCTGTTTCCGGAGGGCACCAGCGGCGACGGAGTGCGGGTGCTGCCGTTCAAATCATCTCTGTTCGCCAGTGCGACCCACGGCGGCCTCGCCGGGCTCAGAGTTCAGCCGGTCTCGCTTGCCTATACCGAGATCAACGGGCTGCCCGTCACCCGCAACCGTCTCCTCGAGCTGGCCTGGATCGGCGACATGGATCTGGCACCGCACCTGTTCGAAATGATGCGGCTGGGGCGCATCCGCGCTGACATCCAGTTCCATGCGCCCGTGGAGGCGGGCGACTTCCCCGACCGCAAGGCGTTGGCCCGTCACTGCGAGCGCGAGGTCGCAATGGGCTACGCCCGCCTCACCGGACGGGCAGACTGAGGCGATGCGCCACCATGTCCGCGCCTTCGGGTGCCAGATGAACGTCTATGATGCCGAGCGGATCGGCGAGTTGCTCGAGGCCGGGGGAAGCCGGTCTGCGAACTCTGCCGCCGAGGCCGATGTGGTGGTGCTCAACACGTGCCACATTCGGGAGAAGGCGGCAGAAAAAGTCTATTCCGAGGTCGGCCGCATTCTTGCCGATGCGCGCACGGAAGGCCGCCCGCGCCCGCGGATCGTTGTGGCCGGATGCGTTGCACAGGCCGAGGGCGAGGAAGTCCTCGCCCGTGCCCCCGCTGTCGATGTCGTCGTGGGCCCGCAGGCCTACCACCGCTTGCCCGCGCTGCTGCGCGCCCGCGACGCAGAGGCGCGCGCGCAGGTCGATCTTGATCTGCCCGGCATCGCCAAGTTTGATGTGCTTCCGGGCCGCGCGCAGCGGGTGGCGCCATCGGCCTTCCTCACCATCCAGGAGGGCTGCGACAAATTCTGTGCCTTCTGTGTCGTGCCCTATACGCGCGGCGCCGAGATTTCCCGTCCGGCCGGGCGGGTGCTCGCCGAGGCGCAGCGCCTGGTAGCGGGTGGTGCCAAGGAGATCACGCTTCTCGGCCAGAATGTGAACGCGTGGACAAATCCGGCCGATCCTGCCCAGGATTTCGCGTGGCTTCTCGGTGAGGTGGCATCCATCCCGGGCCTTGCGCGGCTCCGCTACACCACCAGCCACCCGCGCGACGTGACCGACAGCCTGATCGAGGCGCACGCAAGGCTTCCGAAGCTGATGCCATACCTCCACCTGCCCGTTCAGTCCGGTTCCGATCGCATTCTAAAGGCCATGAACCGTCGCCATCGGGCAGCTGACTATGTGGCGCTCATCGAGCGGTTTCGTGCCGCACGGCCCGACATCGCGATCTCGGGCGATTTCATCGTCGGCTTTCCCGGCGAGACGGACACAGACTTCGCCGCTACGCTGGCGCTGGTCGAGGCGATCGGCTATGCACAGGCCTTCAGTTTCAAATATTCGCCGCGGCCCGGAACCCCTGCGGCGGAGCTGGAGGATCAGATCCCGGACGAGGTTAAAGGCGCGCGTCTCCAGCAGCTTCAAGCGGTGCTCGGCAGGCAGCAGCAAGCGTTCAACGCAGCAAGTTCGGGCAAGCGCTGCGAGGTGCTTCTTGAGCGCCGGGGCAGGTTGCCGGGACAGTGGATCGGCAAGTCCCCGTGGCTGCAATCCGTGGTCGTGAGCCCGCCGGCCGCTGGCCTCGTTGCTGCTGGCGACATGGTGCAGGTGGAGCTTGGCAGGCCCGGCCCCAACAGTATCGAGGGACTCATGGACTTTCAGCGCGAGCGCGCCGCCTCGTGAAGAAGCCACCGCCAGGCTCGGCGAGCCTGAGAAGCGGAGAGCTGCTACCCGGTGAGCGGGCGCGGGTCGAGCTCGAGTTCGACCGGATGCCGCTGCTAGGAAGCCTGTTCGGCCAATTCGACCAGAATCTCATCACCATCGAAAACCGGCTTGGCGTCTACATCGCAGCGCGCGGCAATCATGTGCTGGTGGAAGGCGAGCCGCAGGCGATAGGCCGCGCCCGTGACGTGCTGCTGGCGCTCTACCAGCGGCTTGAGCAGGGGCACGGCATCGATACGGGCGACGTTGAGGCTGCCATCGCGATGTCGGGGGAGCCGATGCTGGAGGGGCTGGAACCCGCAGGTCGCCAGCCGCCCTCGATCCGCACCCGGCGCAAGACCATCTTCTCCCGAAACGCCGCCCAGGCTCGCTACATGGAAGCGCTCGGCCGTTCGGACATCATCTTCGCGCTTGGGCCCGCCGGCACCGGCAAGACCTATCTCGCAGTCGCCCAGGCCGTGTCGCAACTGGTCTCGGGATCGGTCGACCGGCTGATCCTCTCGCGGCCCGCCGTCGAGGCCGGCGAGCGGCTGGGCTTCCTGCCAGGCGACATGCGCGAGAAGGTAGATCCCTACCTGCGCCCCCTTTACGATGCGCTCTACGACATGCTTCCGTCCGAACAGGTGGAGCGGCGGATCGCAAGCGGCGAGATCGAGATCGCGCCCTTGGCCTTCATGCGCGGTCGAACACTCGCCAACGCCTTCGTCATCCTCGACGAGGCGCAAAACACCACCGCCCCGCAGATGAAGATGTTCCTCACCCGCTTCGGGGAGGGGAGCCGGATGGTCGTCTGCGGCGATCCCAAGCAGGTCGACCTGCCCGATGGCGCCCGCTCCGGCCTTGCGGACGCCGTGGAGCGGCTGACGGACGTGCCCGGGATTGCCACCATGCGGTTCGGCGCCGGCGATGTGGTCCGGCATCCAATCGTCGGGCGGATCGTCGAGGCCTATGAGGGCCGCGATGACTGAGATCCTCATCGAAAGCGAAAGCCCGCTGTGGGGGCCGCCGGACCAATGGAACAAATTGGTGCGGCGGGCAGCCGAGGCTGCCCTTGAGGCAGCGTGGCCGTGGGGCGACGCACATCGCGCGCGCGCCGAGCTCTCGGTGTTCCTGACCGACGACGCCGGCATCCGGGCCCTCAACCGCCAGTGGCGCCGCAAGGACAGCGCCACGAACGTCCTCGCCTTCCCCATGCTGGAGCCCAGCGAGGCGCCCACCGGTCTCGAGACCGTGCTGCTGGGCGATGTCGTGCTGTCGCACGAGACCATGGCGCGGGAAGCGGACACCTTCGGGATCAGCCTGTCTGACCATGTCGCCCATCTGGTGGTTCACGGGGTGCTGCATCTCCTCGGCCATGACCATGTGGACGACGCGGACGCCGAGCGGATGGAGGCGCTGGAGGGCCTGATCCTCCACAGACTCGGGATTGCCGATCCCTATGCGCGCCAGCAACAGGCGGCGTGACGAGGCCATGAGCGACCCCCCAAGTAATACCGGCCAGTCGCTCTGGCGCCTGGTCAGGGACATCTTGCCGGCACGCAGCCAGCCGACAACGCTGCGGGAAAGCCTCGAGGAGGCGATTGAAGGCCATGAAGGCAATGCGGTCGACGCCGGTGACCTCGACACGCAGGAACGCACGATGCTCCGCAACATGCTGGAGTTGTCAGACCGGACCGTCGGAGACGTGGCCGTTCCGCGTTCGGACATCATCGCACTGGAGGCGACAGCAGGCTTTGCCGAGGCCGTGCGGCTGTTCCGGGAAGCGGGACACAGCCGACTGCCGGTCTATGCGGGCAGCCAGGACGACATTCGCGGCATGCTGCATGTGAAAGACGTCTATGCCGTCATCGCCGACTGGCTGGCAGCCGGCGGCACGCCGCCCATGCCCGAACCGCCGCTGGAGCTGCTGCTTCGTCAGGTGCTCTTCGTGCCGCCGTCCATGCCCGTCACCGACCTCTTGGCCGACATGCAGCGGCTGCGCACCCACATGGCAATCGTGGTCGACGAATATGGCGGCACCGACGGCCTGGTTACCATCGAGGATATCGTCGAGGAAATCGTCGGCGAGATCGACGACGAACATGACGAGGCTGAGGATGCGCCAATCCGCAGCCTTCCCGATGGCAGCCACGAGGTGGATGCCCGCCTGCCGCTGCAAGACCTGGAGGCAAGCCTCGGCGTGTCGCTCGACGACGATGCGGCAGGGGGCGAGGTAGACACGCTCGGCGGCCTCGCCGTTTTGCTCGCGGGCCGCGTGCCGCAGGTGAACGAGGAAGTGCAGCACTCCTCCGGCTGGCGCCTGCGGGTGCTGGTGTCCGATGGGCGCCGCATCGACCGGCTGCAGCTGATTCCGCCATCGGGAGCGGAGCCAAGCAACCCCACCTGAGACCGCGTCGGAAATTCCGCCAACTTTTGGGAATATGAACCGTGACTTTGCCTCCGGTTCAGCAGTGGTTCACGCTCAGCCGGGCGACCATCGATATAGTCCTTTGTTTTTTCTACCTTTTATTTGTTGCGCCGAACTTGGCACGCCTCTTGATTGGTAACGGGCACAAACCAGCAGGAGACGACAGATGACCCAGATGACCAACCTCACCACCACGATCTTTCACGTGGTTGCGGCCGTAATGGCGAGCGCGCTGATGTTCGCAATCTCGGCCGGTCCGGCTCTCGCCAGCTTCGGCGGGGTGCTCTGAGCCTTCCCTGAACGAGGCTCCGCTCCCCCTCGGCGGAGCCTCCGTTCCCCGGGCGGCGCGGTTCTTTCCGGAGAACCGCCCCGCTTCCCGTTTGGGCAATTGGCGCAATGCTCTTATGCGGGCCGCATCGCCAGATCTTTCAGCCAGCCTGCAAGAGTCCGTGCCGCTTCAGCGCATGGCGGAGCTGGTCATAACTCACACCCACGAGGCTGGCGGCGCGCCGCTGGTTGTGCCGCGCCTGCTCCAGCGCACGCTCAAGAAGTTCGCGCTCATACGCTTTCACAGCCGCGCGCAGATCGGCTGGCAACGGTATCGAGGTGGATCGGCCAACGGCCGCTTCCTTGCGACCGGGTG
>JBKBXK010000103.1:0-7317 GCA_046314095.1 Thermaurantiacus sp.
GGCGCAGCCACAAGCGCTGTTGAAAGCAGGGTTGCAGACAGGATGGCAGCCAGGCGCATGTTCGTGATATCCTCCGGATGTTGCAGAGCTGAAACGGCAGTTAGCGGGGTGGAAGGGGCGCGCCAACCTCGAACAGGTCGGGGGAGATGTCGGCGTTCACACGCGCCCGCTCCCAGATTACCTCATTCTGCTTCACGCCGTTGTAATGCAGCGTCACGCGGCCGGGCTGCACCCAGCGCCCACCGTCTGCGGTGAAGAAGCGATCATAGGTGCGCACATGCCAGCCGCGCGGCGTGAGGAAGCCCGCCATGCGCACGCGGAAATCCGTCGCATCTATCCCGAACAGCGTCTCCTTGCCCGCCGGATCGACCACGCGCACCATGTGCACCCGGCTGCCCATCGCCCAGTCATCGGGCAGACGCTCCAGCCGGAAACCCTCTTTCAGCGCATGCCGGATCACGCCGAAACCGAAGTTGTTGGCCCAGGTCTCGGCAGCCTGTTCGGGGGGCACCACGCCCCGGTCCGACCAGGTGACCGCGCCGTTGGAGGCAATCTCGAAGATGGTCTGGCCGCCATCCCTGGCCACGATCCGCACCATGCCTGCCGCCTCGTGCGCATCCTCCCGCGTCTCCTCGAAGATGCGCCACATGCGATAATCGTCGGCCGTTGCGCGCGGCTCTGGCTGGTCAGGCGCGTACCAGATGATCCGCCCTTCCAGCAGCAAACTGCGCGCGTTCGCCCAGTGATCACCGCCCATGGCTGCAAAGGCGCGTGCGATGATCGTGCGCGCATCGAGCCCGTCGTCGTCGGCCGACGCCGGGAGCGCGGCCATGAGCAGGAGAAGCGCAGCGAACAGCCTCACCGGCGCGGCCTCGCCGCCTGCCACGCCTCGGCTTGCCGGGCGGCGAGCCGCACCAGCGTATCCTGCGCGATGTTGAGATCGACGAGGTGCAGGCCCCAACCCGGCAGTGCCGCGTCGATCTGGCGCAAGCCTGCGGCGACGCGCGGATTGCCGCTGGAGACGGCAAGAAAGCGCGCTGTTCCTGCGGTGCGACATTCGGCCGAGACCAGCCCGTTCAGCCGGTAGGACGGGGCCGCGTCGGTTACGTCCGCAAGAACCGCAGACAGCTGCGCCGAACCGGCAGCGCGCGGGCGGGTGGGGAAGACCCCGGACAGGCTTGTCTCGCCCAGAAGCGTGCCCGGATGCACGCAGGCGACTTCCTCGCCGCGCGGCGCGATACCGAAGCGGGCGCTGCGGCCGGGCGGCAACTCGGCAGCGAAGGTGACATAGGCAACGACGCAGCCATGCAGCCGTTCCGGCGCGCAGAGCGGGATGGTTCCGAAGCCGCCATCGCGATCCGAACCTTCCGGGATGGTGATATTGGCGCCGATGATGTGTGCACCCACCAGCTTCGCTTCTTCGGGCGTTTCCGATATCCGCGTTGCCAGCAGGCGGGCGAGGTGGCGGGCGCCCTGGCTGTGCCCCACCAGCAGCACGCCCCGCCCCTCGTTATGGAAGCTGATGTACTGCGCCCAGGCGGAAGCCACGTCGGCAAAGGCCATTTCGCCATCGCCCGGAGCCAGGCCGGCAATCGCAGCGAGTGTTGCCTGCCGGTAGAGCGGCGCGAACACCCGGCACATCTGGCCATAGCGGGCGATCTGCTGCTCGGCGACATAGCGTTCATCATCGGTAAGCGTGCCATCGGAATTGCCGGCCGGCTGTCGCGACACGGTTGGATAGACATAGAAACAGTCGATCGGCGGAGCATCCGGGCGGACCACCGGCACGGGGGCCGAAACGCCGCCGGCCGTCACGTCGAGGAAGGCGAGGTCCTTGGTTTCGCACGGGTCTTCGTTTCCGGGCAGGCAAAGCCAAGCCTCGGGCCGCGAATAGTCGGGCTGGGCTGCGGCCGGGCCGGCGAGGGCAGCAGCCGCAGCAAGGGTGGCCGCAACAAGAAACGGGTGCATCTCAGCCCTCCTCGGGAAGGAAATCGGGAACGGACAGATAGCGTTCCCCGGTATCATAGTTGAAGCCGAGGATGCGCGCCCCACTCTCCTCAGGAAGGCGCAAGGCGATGGCGGCAAGCGTTGCGCCGGACGAAATCCCAACCAGCATCCCCTCCTCGCGGGCAGCGCGCCGGGCCCAGTCTCTCGCATCGTCGGCGGACACCGCGATCACTCCATCGAGCCAGCGCGTGTGCAGATTGCCCGGAATGAACCCGGCGCCGATCCCCTGGATGGGGTGCGGCCCGGGTTGCCCGCCGGAGATGACCGCCGAAAGCTCCGGTTCGACGGCATAGACCCTCAGATGTGGCCATGCAGCCTTCAGCCGCTCGGCGCAGCCAGAGATATGCCCGCCGGTGCCGACGCCGGTGATCAGCACATCAATCGGATCGCCGGCGAAGTCCGCGAGAATCTCCTCGGCCGTGGTTGCCACATGCACGGCGACATTGGCCGCGTTCTCGAACTGTTGCGGCATCCAGGCGCCCGGAATCGTCTCCAGCAGTTCCTGCGCGCGGGCGATGGCCCCGCGCATCCCCTGTTCGCGTGGCGTCAGGTCGAAGGTCGCGCCATAGGCGAGCATCAGCCGGCGCCGTTCCAGCGACATGGATTCCGGCATCACGAGGATCAGCCGATAGCCCTTGACAGCGGCGACCATGGCAAGGCCGATGCCTGTGTTGCCGGAGGTCGGCTCGATGATGGTGCCGCCGGTCCTGAGCGCGCCGCTGGCTTCCGCAGCCTCGACCATCGCAAGCGCGATCCTGTCCTTGATCGAGCCGCCGGGATTCGCCCGTTCCGACTTCACCCAGACCTCTGCATCGGGAAACAGCCGGCGCACGCGGATGTGCGGGGTGTTGCCGATCGTTTCCAGAATATTCTCTGCGCGCATGCGCCTTTTCTCAAGTCATAGAATGGGCTTTGGTCAAGCAGGCTTCGCCCGCTGCTCCTGCAACACCTCGGGCACCTCGAACCTGTCGGCCATCCGCAACGCCGGGAACAGCCGTGCCCATAGGAGCGTGACGACGAGCGCCAGCGCCCCGCCGATCGCGGTCGCAGCGACCGGGCCGATGACGGCTGCCACCATGCCGGCGCGGAACTCTCCCAGCTCGTTGGAGGCGGAGATGAACATCATCGAGACCGCCGAGACGCGCCCGCGCATGGCATCGGGTGTGTGCAGCTGGATGAGCGAAGCGCGGACATAGACCGAGACCATGTCAGCCCCGCCCATCAGGATGAGGGCGAGCATGGAAAGCCAGATGACGGTTGAAAAGGCGAACACAACAGTCATCACCGAGAAGATGGCGACACCCCAGAACATGGCGCGGCCGACCCGGCGCTGCAGCGGCCGGCGCGCGAGCGCCAGCGCCACCATCGCCGCGCCGATGGCCGGGGCAGCGCGCAGCCAGCCGAGCGCCTGCGGGCCGGCATCGAGTATGTCGCGCGCGTAGATGGGCAGCATGGCGGTGGCGCCGCCCAGCACCACGGCGGCGAGATCGAGCGAGATGGCGCCGAAGACAATGGGGTTGCCGCGTACATAGGAAAGCCCCTCCTTCACGGCCGTGAACCCTCGGCTGACCCGTTCGGGCCTTGGCACGGGGGGAATGCGGAACAGCGCGAGGAGCGACACAGCGAGCAGGCCGGCTGCCGCAGCATAGGGCAGGGGCGCATCGAGATCATAAAGGAGCCCGCCCGCGACAGGGCCGAGCACCGCGCCCGACTGCCAGGCAATCGAGCTCCAGGCGATTGCGGTGGGCAGCACTGCCGGCGGCACGAGATTGGGCGCGAGCGCTGCGCCCGCGGGCGCTGCAAAGGCGCGCCCCACTCCGATCAGGAAGGCCACAAGGAACCAGGGCCAGAGCGTTGTGATCCCGCCCGTGGCGAGGCCAGCGAGCGCGAGCGCACACATGATCTCGAGCGCGATCGCCCAGCGCGCGACATGGCGGCGATCGTGACGGTCCACCACATTGCCGACGACCGGCGCGAGCGTGAAGACGGGGATGAACTGGACGAGGCCAACGAGGCCGAGGACGAAGGCGGATTCGGAGACGCTGCGTGTGGCGCGGGCAATGTCATAGACCTGCCAGGCAATCACCACGACGAGCATCATGAAGGCGAGGGTCGAGGCGATGCGCGAAACGAAAAACGCCCGCCAGGGCGCATAGGCGAAAGGTGAAGGGGGGATGGCCTCGGCCTGCACTGCCGCCTGCTACACCTCGGATACCCGATGGCAAGACGCCGCAGGCGGAGCGGGCTCAGTCCGGCAGCGGCAGCGCTTTCCCATCGAGGATGTCAGGCCTCTGGCCCGTGTCGAGCCAATAGTCTGCAAGTCCGATATCCGTGACCAGCCCGTCCCACCTCCGATCCAGCCGCATCGCCGCAAGTGGTGGCAGGAACAGCGCAGTGGTGGTCATGCTGTGTCGCGCCGCGCGTGACTGCGCTTCCGGCATCGCTGGCGGAAGATACCATCGGCGCGCCACGGCGAAGGCCTGTTCCAGACGCTCGATCGTGGCGAGGCCGATGAGGGCCGCAGTATTCGCCAGACCTCCGATGGCGGCCACCCTGAGCAGCGCCGCCTCCGCGGCATCGGCATCGGTGGGATCCCTACTGCGTGCGGCCGTTATCGCCAATCGCGTTGCTGAAAGCATATGCGATGGATCCTGCCTGGCCTGTTCTTCCGTCAGTTCGGCCTCGGCCTCTTCCGGCCGGCCGGCCTCGAGAAGCAGCCACGAATAGAAAGGGCCCAGTCGGCCCGAACCGATCGACCGCGCGACTGCAAGCGCCTCCTCCACCCGACCGTCAGCCCATTGGGCCATGGCCAGTACCCGACTGACCGTCTGGGCATGAGGCGCCATCTCGAGCGTTTCGGTGGCAAGAGCGCCGGCCGCACGGCACCGTCCGACGCGGGACAGCAAAGCGGCATGCGCTTCCCGGCCGTGCACATTGTCAGGCGCCACGGAGCGCGCGCGCAGCAGCCGCTCCTCGCTTGCGTGCCAGTCGCCGTGCATGGGCTCCAGGGTCGCAAGCGCGATCAGCGCATCCCCCTGCTGCGGGTCGAGCGCAAAAGCCCGTTCGGCGGCCTTGCGCGCGGCGTCCTCAACCAACTGCACATTGGGAGGGCTGGCCTCGCGGGCGAGGTCGCGCTCGGCCATGGCAAGCTTGCCCCAGGCCTCTGCATTGCCAGGCGCGCGCGCAACAGCTTGCTCCAGCGCGGCACGCGCGCGAAGTTTGCTCCCCGACGCGAGGGACAGGAGATCGCGATCAGCACCTGCAATCAGCGCATCGGCGCTTTCCCGGCCGTGCGATCGAAGAACGGTGGCCGCGACAACGGCCGCCCCCGCAATAATTGCCCCCCAACCGATCAGGGTCCGCCTTTGCAGCCCATATGGTTGCCCGATGGGATCATCGGCCGGGCGACCTGCGGAGACAGGCACCATCTGGTCGAGACGCAGCCGGTAGCCAACCCGGGGAACGGTCTCCACCGCGACGCATGCCTCCGGCAGCGCGGCGAGCGCCTTGCGAAGCGTCGCGATCACGCGGTTCACGGCATCGTCGCTGATGTAGAGGACCTTCCAGCAGTCCTCGACGAGATCCCGGCGCGAGACGGTCTGGCCGGGGACCTCGGCCAGACGCAGCAGCACCAGCATGGCGCGTGGCTCGATCATCCGCTCGGCACCGCCGGCCATCAACAGTCTGCGCGATGGCGAGACGCGGAGCGGGCCCAGTTCGCAATCCTGTCGGTCGGCGAGGGATGTGGTCGCGCGGTTGGGCAAGGTTGGCTCGTGCATCGGCGCTTCCGCATGACGGCATCGCCGAAATGTCGGCAATCCATCGGCACGCCATCATTGCCCCGGGCCGCGCCAAAAGGCCAGACGCTTGAAGGCCGGTGGGCCAGATGCCAGCGGAGCAGGTGGAGAAATCACATGCGGATGAAACTCGTTGCAGGAGCGCTTGCGACTGCACTGGTCGCTGGCACTGCGAATGCGGGCACGGTCTCGATCTCGGGGACGCGCGCAAACATCTCGCCCGGCGGAATCCCCGGCGGGCGGTGCGCGCCCGCGGTCACCGTCGGCTTTGCGCCCGGTGCCTTCCTGGCGGAAGGGGCCGGGACGCTGGGGTCTTTCACCTACACGGCCTCGCACTGCATCGCGGCACCGCCGCCGGGCACCTACTATGTCGGGCTGTTCGAGTGGGTCGTCGCCGGTGGAACCCTCTTCGGCACCTATGGGGGGGAGTTGTTCGATGCCGGGGTGCCCGGCACGTTCGACATTGCGGAGTCGATCCCGTTTGCCGGCGGCACGGGCATCTATTCCGGCTGGACGGGTTTCGCCACGGCGGTGGGCAGTGTCCGCTTCGGTGAGTTCGAGGGCCAGTGCGCAAGTTTCGGCGATGCCACCTTTTCCGGCGAGCTGACGATGGTCCCGGAGCCGCTGAGCTGGGCGATGATGATCGCCGGCTTCGGGCTGGTCGGGTTTGCGGCGCGGCGGAGGCGGGCCGTGGCTCTCGCCTGACACGTCGGGACGGCAGAGGCGGGCGGCGCGAGTCGGCGCCGCCCGCTTTGCCTTCAAGGCCGAGAGCGCCTAGAGCCGCGCCCATGCTGGGCGGGCGGCGCATCCTCCTCATCATCGGCGGCGGCATCGCCGCCTACAAGGCGCTGGAGCTTATCCGCGCCATCCGCGCGGAGGGCGGTTCCGTCACCCCCGTGCTGACCGCGGGCGGCGCACATTTCGTGACGCCGATGAGCGTCGCCGCGCTTGCAGAGGCGCATGTCCGCACCAGCCTCTGGGATCTCACCACAGAGGCGGAGATGGGCCATATCCGCCTCTCCCGCGAGGCCGACCTGGTCGTGGTCTGCCCGGCCACCGCCGACCTGCTCGCCAAGATGGCGGCCGGCCTTGCTGACGATCTTGCCACCACCCTGCTGCTTGCCACCGACAAACCAGTCCTTGCCGCCCCGGCGATGAATGTCCGCATGTGGGAGCATGCAGCGACCCGCGCCAACGTGGCAACGCTGCGCGCGCGCGGCGTCCCCATCATGGCGCCGGAGGTCGGCCCCATGGCCTGCGGCGAACATGGGCCGGGACGGTTGCCGGAGGTGCCGGCGCTCATGGACGCGATCCGTGCCGCCCTCGGCGCCGACGAGCGGCTGGCGGGCCGCCATGCCATCGTGACCGCAGGGCCCACGCACGAGCCGATCGATCCGGTGCGCTATCTCGCCAACCGCTCCTCAGGCCGCCAGGGGTATGCCATTGCCGAGGCGCTCGCCCGGCTGGGCGCGCGGGTCACACTCGTCTCCGGACCCGTTGCCCTTTCAACCCC
>JBKBXK010000104.1:0-7290 GCA_046314095.1 Thermaurantiacus sp.
CTTCGCCAAGGGGGCCAAGGCGGCCGTTGATATCGGCTTTGACGCTATCGAGCTGCACGGCGCCCACGGCTATCTGATCGACCAGTTCTTCTGGGAAGGCCTGAACCGGCGCACCGACCGGTTTGGCGGCGATCTGAAAGGCCGCATTACTTTTGCCGAAGAGATCATCCGCGCCGTGCGCGCCGAGATGCCGCGCGAAATGCCGCTCATCCTGCGCTACTCGCAATGGAAACAGCAGGACTACACGGCCCGCCTGGCGCAAACCCCGCAGGAGCTGGAAACCTTCCTCGCACCGCTCGGCGATGCCGGTGTGGACATCTTCCACGCCTCCACCCGGCGGTTCTGGTTGCCCGAGTTTGAAGGCTCGGACCTCAACCTGGCCGGCTGGACGAAAAAACTGACCGGCAAGCCGGTCATCACGGTCGGCTCGGTGGGCCTCAATTCCGACTTCCTCGGCGCCTTCATGGGCGAGGGATCGCCCGCCGCCTCGCTCGACGGGCTCCTGAAACGCTTCGAGGACGGCGAGTTCGATCTCGTCGCGATCGGCCGCGCCCTGTTGTCCGATCCGCAATGGGCAGCCAAGGTACGCGACGGACGTTTTGACGAGCTGGCTGACTTTTCGGCTGAAGCGCTTAAAGAGCTCGTGTAGGCATCTGCCATAACCAATAACAGGGGAGACGGGGCCATGAGCCTTCTGGAAGAGTATGCGGCACGCATTGGCGAGACCGTCACATCAGACTGGTTCGAAGTTGATCAGGCGCGGGTGAATGCCTTTGCTGACGTTACGCTCGACCACCAGTTCATCCATGTGGACCCGGACCGCGCGGCGAAGGAGACGCCTTTTGGCGGGCCGATCGCCCATGGCTTTCTGACGCTCTCGCTTCTCTCCCACTTTGCCGAGTCGACCCTGCCGCCCATGCCCGGCAAGGTGATCGGCATCAATTACGGCTTCGACAAGGTGCGCTTCCTGTCACCGGTCCGGGTAGGATCACGCATTCGCGGCAAGTTCACGCTGGCGCGCGCCGAAGAGCGCAAGCCCGGCCAGATCCAGCTTGTGCAGAATTGCGCGGTCGAGATCGAAGGCTCCGACACACCGGCTCTTGCCGCCGAATGGCTGAGCCTGATCGTCTACGGCTAGCGCAGGAACGGCAGGAGCGATACCTGGCTCAAATCGGAAAACACCAGCGCTGATACCTGAACGGCGGCCTGGGCCTGGGTGAGGCGCGAGGCCGCCTTGGCCATGTCGACCTCTTCCATGCCGGCAATCATGGTCGTCAGATAGTCCGAGCGTTGTTCATTGCTGCGCTGGGCGGTTTCCAGGCGTGACTGCATGGAGCCGTTCTTGCCGAGCGCGGCGGAGATATTCTCGAACACCGCGATCACATTGCCGATCTCGGTGGACAGGAAATCCTGCTGCGCCGCTGTGACCGTGCCGTTGAACGGCCCGTCCGGACCGGCATTGAAATCGGCAATCCTGGCGTATATCGCCATCAGGTCCGCTGCCAGCTCGTTGGCGAGAAACCCGGTCTCGACCGTTGTGTTCTCCTCGATCCGCCCGGTCAGGGACTTACCCGAATTCTGGAACAGATCGGCGATGTCGGCCGCGCCCTGCACGTCGGCGATCGAGTTGGCCGTAAACGGCGCGGTATCGGTGCGTGTGCCGCCGAACAGATAGGCCCCGTTGAACTGGGTGTTGAGCATGGCGGTGAACCGGCTGAACGAGTCCTGCACCTCATTCATGATGAAAGTGCCGTCATTGGTCGTCAGGGCGAGCCGCAGATCCTGCACGGCGTCCGACATCTCGTTCAGCGCCAGATCCTGCACATCCAGCCGGCTGGCCAGACGCTTGCTGGCCTCCACGAAATTGTCCGACCGGGCCATCGCGCCTCGGGCGAACAATATGGTTTCAGCCTGATTGCCATAGCCTTTCAGGTCCGGCGCCTTCATCCCGGTGGAAATCTGCTGGCCGGATTCATAAAGTTCACGCTGCGCGCGCATCAGATCGAGAAGCGCGGACTGGGACGCGGCCTGTGTCGAAATACGCATGGCGTTCAAACCCTCTCCTAACGGCCCATATTCAGAAGCACGTCGGTCATTTCCTTGGATGCCTGGATCATCCGCGCAGCGGCGTTATAGGCCTGCTGGAAGAGGATCATGTTGGCCAGTTCCTCATCCATGTTCACGCCCTCCACATCCATGCGCTTGCGGTCCGCCGCCTGCTTCACCGACAGGGCAGACTCCGCGGCGCGCTCCGCGCGTGCCGCGCGTGTGCCGACATCACCTGCCAGCCGCGCGCCATATTCCTGCAGGCTCGCCGTTCCGCCGGCAAAGCCGCCCGCGCCGTCAAAGCGCCGCGAACCGGAGAAGGCGTCATAAAGCGCCTGGCCGCCCCGGCCATCGCCCTGGGTCAGCACCAGATCGCCCGCCACGCTGGCGGCATCGAGGTCAAGGCGGGACAGGGCGATGGCAGAGGTATTGCTGCGCAGATCGGCCCTTACAGAGAAGGCTTCCGCGCGGGACATGCGCGCACCATCGCCAATGCCGAACACCTGCGACAGGGCAAGGCCGGTATCGCCGCGCGTCGAGGTGTCAGCCACCAGATCGAAATCATAACTGGCATAGGGGCCGGACGGCGAGAAATTGAGCGCGCCCGCCGCGTTCAGCGACCAGGTGCCAAACCCGCCCATTCCCGTCGCCGGATTGTTCAGTGCGTTGACGAAATCGCCCAGCGTGGCCTGATCGGCGGGGATGGTGATCTCGGTCGTGGAGCGGCCATCGGGCGTTGTCACGTGGAACGTCATTTCCTGGCCGGCTGCCGTTCCCAGCGGCGAACCCGCCACCAGCCCGGTATCGAAGAAGGCGGGGCGGGCCGAGGTAATGATGTCGTTGAGGCCGAAGAAATGGGCAAACCCCCGCCCGCCCCCCAGATCGGACGGGGTCGCCTCGTCCTGGACCGTGGCCAGCCCGGTGCCCGGCGCGGTGGCATTGATGACAAGCCGCCCGTTGGAGAAGCTGGCCGTGCCGTCCCCGCCCAGGGCCGCATTGAGCTGGGTAACGAGGTCTGTGACCGTCGTGCCGGCCACGCCATTGACCGTGAACCCGCCGGCCGTGAATTCCAGATCGATCCGGTTCACCAGTTCGCCGCCATTGGTGATGACAGCCAGCGTGGAATTGCCCGTGCCGGTAAGCAGATCGGCCGCGATCAGCCCGGTATTGCGCCCGTTCATGGTACCGGGCGGCGGATAGGCAGAGGAGTTGTTGTGCGCCGCGTTCAGCGCATCGGCCGTGCCGGAGGTGAACTCGGCCAGCTGGGCGGCGATGGCAGGCAATTCCCCGTCACGCATGTCCATCAGCGCGCGCAGTTCGCCAGAGCGGATCGAGCTGGTCAGGTCCACCGTCGCGCCCGACGCCGAGACAACCGCCGTGATCCGGCCGTAATCAGCGCCGTAGGCTCCGGTTCCTGCAGGCACATAGCTCAGTTGCAGCCGGGAATTGTCCAGCAGCGCAGCGCCGTTTTCGGTGCGCACGAACAGGCGCCCGTCAGGCTGCACCTCACTGCGGATATCCATCAGGCCGGACAGCTCGTCGAGCAGTTCGGCCTGCCGGTTGGTCACCCCGGTGGAATCCGATCCCGAGGCATTGAGGGCCTGCGCCTGCGTATTGAGGGCCTGCAGCTCAATGAGGATCTCGTTGACGCGCTCGACCCCGCCGCCAATGCGCTTGTCGGCCTCGTCGCGCAAGGCGCGCACTTCGGTGGAGAGGCGTTTGGCCTCATCGAAAAAGGATTGCAGATCGGAGGCCGCCGACAGGCGCGCCACGCGCTCCGACGGGTCGACCGCCGCCGCGCCGATCGATTCAAAGGCGCGCACCAGCCGGCCATACAGCCCGCCAGCATCATTGGTCCCGCCAAACTGCGTCTGCAACCGGTCGAGGAGGGCAGCGCTGGCGGTGGCTTTGGAGGCATCGGAGCCGGCCCTGAGCGTCGCCGCCTGCAGGAACACATCGGCCACACGGGTAATGCCCGCCACATGCACGCCCATGCCCATGCCCGCTGCCGAGCGGGAGACCAGGTCAACCTTGGTGCGGGCATAGCCGGGCGTATTGACGTTGGCGATATTGTTGGAGACCGAGCGCATACCGGCCTGGCTGGCGTGCAGGCCCGACATCGCATTGCCGAGAATACCGTTCAGTGACATGGGCGATTTCCTTCAGCGGCGCCGGCCCGGCACCCGGCGCGCGCCTGCGCATGGGCAAATCCATCCCCCCGGCGGCAAATACTGCCGGTCTCGGGAGAAGATGGCGCCACCTTGCGCGTCCGGGTTTTGTTGTCACAAGCCATTGAAACTTTTTGCTTTAGCCTTCTGTCGCGGGCGCGGCCCACCGATCGCGGATGACGCGCCGTCACATCAGAGGGGCAAAAGCCGGGCCAAGAACCGGGATCGGCCGGGATAGGCAGGACAGGCAGAAAAAACGCCGGGATTGCCGGACACACCCCCGCTCCGGCCTGCTACCCGGCAAGACTCGGCCCGGTAGCCGGGGAGTTTTTGCCGCCCGGCAGGGATTGGCAGCGCCGGGCTGCATTTTATCCCATTGATTTTTATTGACTTTATCGCGGCGCAATTGTGGCACGAAGCTTGAAGGTGGTTGTCCGACCGGCTGTGCCTCAACGCACGAAATGCCGCCCGCCGCAAAACGCGCGCACCTCCTGATCTGATTATGTCGAAGGACATGCCGCGCCAATGCTGCCTGGCTTTGCCATTGCTGACATGCTGTTCGCCGCCTCGGCTCCGGGGCGTGGCGAGAGTGCGCGCTCCGCTTCGGACGGCGCGGCCGATGCTGCGGACTTCGACGCCCTGCTGGAAGGCACGCAGGAACAACAGCCCAAAGCGGTGCGCCCTGGCGCCACGTCCAGCGAGGGCGGCGGCGGGAAAAGTGGCGACAACACCGGGCAGGCCGCCGGCGACCGCGCGGTTGGCGACGAGGCGCCGCGCCCGTCTGGCGAGACCGCCCTGCCCGTTGCAGGCAATTGGGACATTGATCTTCCCGGCAGCGGCGGCGCGGACAGCGATGCTGTATCCGGCATGACGGCGGACGAAGCCGCGCCTGAGATTCCCGCCAGCGGAGACGATGCCGCTTCCGGTGACGATGACGCGCCGGCACCCGCCCCCGAAGCCAGCGATGCGGTTGCCGCGGCGCCCGCGGAGCAGCCAGCGGTCACACCCGTAGCCGCCGTCCCGGTGACGGGCAATGCGCAGACGGACGCCAGCGGCGCGGTCACATCCGGCCCGGCAGACCCTGTGCCGGCCACCGGTATACCCGCTGACGCCGCCCCGCCGGCGGCACCGGGCAAGGATTCCGCGCCTGACACCGGCAACAAGCAGGACGCGCCATCGGGCGCCCTGCCGGCAAAGGATTCCCTGCCCGCAAAAGCCACCCCTGATGCGCAGCCCCAGGCTCAGGCCCAGCCCGCCCCCGCCCCGGCTGCACAGGCCGGTCCGGCGCCCGCTGACACCGGCCAGGCAGCCGGGCAGCCCGCCGCCAGCGGCACGCCGGGAGCGGCAGGCCCTGCAGAGGTGCGCGCCGAGGCGATGAACCAGCCTGCCCGCGCTGACGGGCAGGTGCCCGATGCTGACGGCGTCCGGCGCGAGCTGGATCGCGGTGCGCCGCGCGATGGCGAGAGCCTCGCGAACGCCCGCAAGTCAGCGGACAAATCCGATACCGCAGCAGCAGGCAAGGACGCCCCGGCAGCGCAGCGCATCGCGGCCGCCCCGCCCTCTCCGGCACCTGCATCTGCCGCGTCTGCGCCCCAGTCTTTCCCGGCCATGCTGACAGCCCTGCAGTCAGGCTTGGCCGCCCCGATGACGCCGGACGCGATGCAGACGGGCGAAAGCGGTGAAATCCGCCTGGAAAGCGGGGCCATTCTGCCCGCCCGCAGCGAGAGCAGCAACGCGCAAGCGCCCCGTTCGGGCACCAGCATGACGCAGATGCGCATGGCCTCCGGCCACGTCGCAGAGCTGGGCCAGATGATTGCGCGGCGCTTCGCTGACGGCTCGCGCAGCTTCGACATCCGCCTCGACCCGCCCGAGCTCGGCCGCGTGCAGGTGCGCCTGGAAATTGGTGCCGACCGCTCCGTGCAGGCCATGCTGACCGCCGACAAGCCCGAAGCGCTCGCCGAGTTGCAGCGCCATGCGCGCGAGCTGGAAAAGGCGCTGGCCGATGCCGGTCTCGATCTGGGCGAGAACGGGATCGGGTTTGCCTTGAGCGAAGGCACAGAGGACGACGGCCGGGACACCGGTCAGGAGCCCGGCGGCCCCGTCCCAGCGCACGAGCGCGCGATGACGATTACAGACAATTCCGCCCCCGTGCCGGTAAGCCGCTATGGCTTTCTCATGGCCGGACGGACTGGCGTGGACATGAGGATCTGATCCGATGAGTGAGCTCAACCCCATTGCCCAGGCCCAGGCGGCCGCCAGCAGCGTCAACCAGACGAATACGGTGTCCTCGTCCCAGAGCCTGACGGAAAATTTCGATACCTTCCTGACCCTGCTCACCTCGCAGCTGCGCAATCAGGATCCGCTCAGCCCGATGGACTCCCAGGAGTTCGTCTCCCAGCTGGTGCAGTTCTCCTCGGTCGAGCAGCAGATCCAGTCCACGCAGGCCATTCAGGCCCTGCTGAGCGTCCAGGCGGCACTCGCCCAGCTCTCCAGCGTCGATTATATCGGCAAGTATGCGCTGGTAGAGACCAGCGGCTCCATGCTCAGCGGCGGCAAGGCAGAGTGGACCTACGAACTGCCGCAGAATGCCACCTCCACCCAGCTGGTCATCACCAACGCGCAAGGCGCCACCGTGGGCACCATCAACGGCCAGACCGGCGCCGGCGAACACCGCCTTGTCTGGGATGGCAAGGACACCGACGGCAACACCCTGCCGGACGGCGTCTACAATCTTGCGGTTACCGCACTGGATGCCAATGGCGACCGGATTGCCGATGTCAGCGTCACCGTCGGGGGCCGTGTCACCGGCGTGGAGCTGAGCAATGGCCAGGCCATTGTCGAGGTCGGCGGCATGAAAGTGCCCGCCTCACGCATCATCCGCCTGCGCGAGATACCCGCCGATCCGGTTGAGCAGCTGCCCGTGACCGATCCTGTCGATGAAGAGGAAGACGAGCCCGAAGCCGTCTCATGATCCTGGCCCATCCTGGCGCCGTCCCGAAAGGGTGCCGGCCGCTGAATCCCACAACACACACCGTTCCAGAACACGAAAAATAAGCAGGAGCACACTAATGAGCCT
>JBKBXK010000105.1:0-7264 GCA_046314095.1 Thermaurantiacus sp.
GCACGTCGGTCGAGTAGAAGCGCCGGTCCTCCTCGCCGGTCAGCACATGCGCGGCGCCGACGATGGCGGCGAGGCGCTCGGCCAGTGCAGGCCCCGTATCAACACGTGCGGCGGTGGCCATGGCAGCTCTCCTCAGCTCTCGGCAATGCTCTCGATGGTGTCGCGGAAGCGCGCCTCGGTGTCGCCGCGCGCCGCATCCGCTGCGTCCTTCCGCGCCAGATAGTAGAGCCGGCCAAGAAACGCCTGGCGCCACTGTTCGCGCGCGGTCAGCACCTCCGGCGTCGGCTGATAGGCCTCCACCGCAGCGCCCGCCTCGATGCCGTTCTGCTCCAGCACCCGCTCCAGCGTGTCCACGCGCTCGCGCATTGCGGAGAACTCGCTTGCGAGCACAAGGATCATGCTCATCGCCTGGTCCAGCCCGGGGCTCTCATAGAACTGCGGCCGCTTGCCCTTGGCGTCGCGGATCGGTTTCTGCGGCTGCGGCATGGCTGCGGGCGCGTTCATGCCGCCTTCCTTGCAAGCAGGATTTCCCAGCCACCGCCCGGCGCATATTCGCCGGCGGTGAACTCCCGGTCGGCAACGGCGGCCGCGTCGGCATAGTCGTCCGTTTGCGCGGCAAACTCCATCACCGCCATCGGCGCCGTGTCAAAGCGCGGGTCCGGAAAGCCGGCGGCCTTTGCCATGGCGATCTGGTCCGCTTCGCGCATCGCGCCCCAGAAGGGCTCGTTGTTGTACCAGGTCTCGTTGTCGAGAATGAACTGGGCGAACGGGTCCACCTTGTCGAACGGCGGCAGATCGGCATGGATCATCACCCCGCCGGGCTTCAGGATCCGGAAGCACTCGCGGAAGATTGCCGGCATCGCCTTGCCGCTGGTCTCGTGCAGCAGGATGTGGCTCACCACCAGGTCGAAATGATTGTCGGGAAAGCCGGTCGCCTCGGCGTTGCGCTGCAGGAATCCCACCTCCAGGCCAAGCCCCGCTGCCCGCGCATGGGCATAGCGCACCTGCGGCCCGGCCACGTCGATGCCCGTCACCTCGGCGTCCGGAAAGCCTTCCTTGTAGGGCAGCGTGGAGTGGCCAACGGTGCAGCCCATGTCGAGGATCCGTTCGGGCGCGAAGTCCGGCAGGTTCCGCTTCAGCCAGTTCACCACCGAACGGCCCATGTCGTCATTGTGCGGGCCCATATAGCCCATGGCGTAGAGATAGACCCCCCGGTCGTAGAGCGCGCCCGTCGAAACGTCGCCCGGCGCCACTTCGCCGGCATAGCCGCCCGGCATGCAGTGGATGTCGATCGCCGTCACATAACGCGGTGTCGCAAACTCCGGGTCCACCTCCAGCGGCGCCCGGCTGCCCGCCGAAAGCTCGGCGGCCCGTGCGTTCAGGGCCGGCAGGTCGCGCTCGATCGAATCGATGACGCTCTCCCACAGCAGTTCCTGGGCGATCCGGTTGGTCGCTGCATAATGCTGGAAGTAGAGATCCTGCACCATGGCGCGGCGGATGTCGTGCCGGTCCGCCGGCGCGCGGCCATGGGTTTTCTCGAAGGCGCGCGCGACACGGCCCTGAAACACCATGCCAAGCCCCGGCAGCAATCCCTGCTGCACGAAGCCCTTCAACGATTTGGCGAACTCCTGCCGCGCCTTCTCGTCATGGGTCGCCTTCGGCAGCACGGGATGCTCCGCCTGCTGAAAGATGTTCACCATCTCAACGCTCATGCCGCGTCCTCCTGCCCTTGGTGCATGGCGGCCCGGTGCGCGGCCGCCGCGTCGCTCTCCGCATACCAGCGCGCAAGCTCCTCGCGCGTCGGCCACCAGACTCCCTCCAGAGATTGTGCGAATTCGAGGAACTCCCGCAAGGCCCGGATGCGATAGGCCCGGCCCGATACATGCGGGTGCAGCCCCACGTTCATGATCCGGGCCTGGCGTGCCCCCTCCTCGTGCAGCGTCCGCAGCTCTTCGATCAATATGTCGCGGAACGCGTCGCTTGTGTGCCCGCGCCGGGTCAGAAGCGTGAAGTCGTTGATTTCGTTGGAATAAGGAATCGAGATGATGGTCCCTGCCGGCGTCGCGATTGGATAGGGCTGGTCGTCGTTCATGAGGTCGCACCAGAAGCGGCAGCCGGCCTCGGCAAGGATGGCCGGCGTCTCGGTGGTGCCGCGCAAAGACGAGGAGAGCCAGCCCGGCGCCCTTCGGCCGACATGCCGCTCATAGGCGGCAAGCGTCCGCATCACCACGGCGCGCTCCTCCTCGGGCTTCCCCGCCAGGTCGGTCAACAGCTCGCCCTGCTCCCAATTGTGCGCCAGAAGCTCCCAGCCGCGCGTCAACACGGCGTCGGTCATTGCCCGGCGCCGCTCGAAGGTCACGGCATTGGCCGTGCAGCTCGCCTTCACGCCCAGGGAATCGAACAGCTCGATCAGCCGCCAGATCCCCACGCGCTGGCCATATTCCCGCCAGCTGTAGTTGGGAAAATCCGGCACCCGGCCCGGAAGCACATCGGGAAGGATCGGCGGCCCGCCCGCATAATAGGCGCGGTCGGTGTCCTTCACGAGATCCCAGGTCTCCAGGTTGAAGGTCAGGATCAGCGCGACGCGCTTGCCGTCCGGCCAGGCAAGCGGCGGCCGCTCGGAGATGGGCACGAACGGGTAGTGCATCAGAACTCCGCCAGCAGCCGGCCGAAGCCCTGCACGCGATCCTCGATGCCGTTGGAGCGCAGCGCCCACCAGTAGGTCGCGGTGTTGATGGCGATCACCGGCTTCTCCAGCCAGAACTCGGCCAGCGCTGCCACGCGGGCGAACGCAAGGTTTGTGCCGCACTGCACGATCGCGTCCACGTCGCCGCTGTTCACCCGCTCCACCGCCCGCTTCAGGTCCGTCTCCGAAACATGCGCGATCAGCCGTGGCGAGGCGCATTGCAGCCCCTCGAGCGCCACGACGTCGTATCCGCAATCCTCGAAATAGCGGCGAACCTGATTGTCTCCGACCGGCATATAGGGGGTGATGACGGCAATCCGCTTCACCCCGCCATAGGCTTGGAGCGCCTCGTTCACGGCCTGGCTGCCCATCACCACCTTGCGGCCGGTCCGCTCGCGAAGCCCCCGGTGCATGCGCTCCGCGCCCTCGGCGCCGTCCCAGAAGGTCTCGGCCGACATCCCCATCACCAGGTCGTCGGGCTCCATCGACATGGCGACATCAACCGCCTCCATCGTGGCCGCCCGGATATTCTCCAGCATCGCCATGAAGCTTTCGTCGTCCGTCACCCTCGTGTCGGGAATCGCGATGCGCGCGAAATGGTTGGTCACCCCCACCGGCCGCATGCCGTCATATTCCGGCTGCACGCTGGTGTTGGTGGACGGCGCAACCACTGCGAACAGCTTCCGCCAGCCGAGGGAATCCCGGCTCCGGCCCGGTTGCGGGGCCACCAATGGTTGGGTGCGCGTCTGTGCCGTCATGACTGCCTCCTAATGGCCGGCGCCGGTCCGGCGGGAAGGGGCCGGCCCAGTCTCCGCCAAGCGGAGAGTTTCCGGCCATGCCACGCGCGCCTTCCGCCAGGCGCGCGATTGGGCGCCGGGATTGCCACAGCCAAGAAGACGAGGATCATGGCCGCCAGCGGCAACGGACAGCAACAGACAGGCCGCGCCTTCGCCCGCGCATCCCCGGGCGGCGAAGTCGATGTGGTGGTCGCAGGCGCCGGGCCGGTCGGGGCGGTGGCGGCAACGGCGCTGGCGCGGGCCGGCGTCAACGTCCTCCTCGTCGAATCCGGCCCCGCCTGCCACGAGGATCTGCGCGCCAGCACCTTCCACCCGCCGACGCTCGAGATGCTCCAGTCGCTCGATCTCCTCGAGCCCTTGCTCGAACAGGGGCTGAAGGCGCCGGTCTACCAGTATCGCATCCGCGCAACCGGCCAGGTGCTGGCCTTCGACCTCAGCGAGCTTGCCGACATCACACCCTTTCCCTTTCGCCTCCAGTGCGAGCAGTGGAAGCTTGCAAGGCTCGCAGCCGCCCGGCTGGGGGGCCAGGTGCGCTTCTCCCGTCGGGTGGTGCATTTCCAGCAGGATGGCGCGGGCGTCACCGTCCATCTCGAGGCGCCGAACGAAATCGAGGAGGTGCGCGCAAAGTTCCTTGTCGCGGCAGACGGCGCCAACAGCCTCATCCGCAAGTGGCTGAACATTTCCTTCGAGGGCTTCACCTATCCTGAGAAGTTCGTCACCCTGTCCACTGACCGGCCGCTTCAGGATCATTTCGAGGATCTCGCCTTCGTCAACTATGTCTCCGATCCCGAATGGTGGCACGTGCTGCTGCGGGTGCCGACGCTGTGGCGCGTGCTGGTGGCAGCGAGTGACGCCACGCCCGATGCGGAGCTTCTGTCCGACACCGCCAAGGAACGTGTGTTCGAGCGGCTGATTGGCGATCCCTCGGTCGAGACCCGCCACCGCACAATCTATCGCGTGCACCAGCGGGTGGCCGCCCGCTTTGATCATGGCCGGGTGCTGCTGGTCGGCGACGCTGCGCACCTCAACAACCCCTTGGGCGGCCTCGGCATGAACTCGGGCATCCACGACGCCATGAACCTTGCCGAAAAGCTCGCCGCGGTCCTCCTCGACGGCGCCGATGCCGATGCGCTCCTGCCACGCTTCGGGCGCCAGCGCCGCGCCGTCACCCACAGTTTCATCCAGGAGCAGACACGGAAGAACAAGGCGATGATCGAGGCAGACGAGGCCGCGCGCCGCCCGGTATTCGCGGAGATGGCCGATGTGCTGAAGGATCGGGACCGGCGCCGCGCCTGGATGCACCGCCAGGCCATGTTCGCAAGCCTTGAGGAAGCCGCCGCCATATCCTGAAGCCGCCGGCGCGGTGCGGGCTGGCCTTTTTCCTGCCGCTGCGCCAAGAGCCCGCCCATGCACGGCGCTCCCCCGGCTCTGGCCCTGGCTGCACCGCCTCCGCCGGATCCCCGCCGCGACGCGCTGTTCCTCGATCTCGATGGCACGCTCGCCAACATCGCCCCGACGCCCGAGGAAGCGCGGCTCCACCCGGAGGCCGCGGGGCTGCTGCCAGCCCTGGTCGCGGCGTTCAGAGGCCGGGTGGCAGTGGTGAGCGGCCGCAGCATCGCAACGCTGGACCGGATGCTGCCACCCGCTGCCATCGCCGCCGGTCTCGCGCTCGCCGGCACCCACGGGCTCGAACTGCGCATGGCCGGCACCAAAATCATCGGGCCCGCGCCCGCACCGGGCCTGCCGCCGGCTGCGGCCGCGCTTCAGGCCCTTGCCGCCGAGGACACCCGCCTCCGCCTCGAGGAAAAGGGCCTCAGCCTCGCCCTTCACTATCGCGCCGCGCCCGAACGCGAGGCAGAGCTGCGCGCGCGCGCAGCCGACATCGCCGGGGCGCACGGGCTCGCGCTCCAGACCGGCAAGATGGTCGTGGAACTGCGCACGCCGGGCGCCGACAAGGGGGCTGCGATCCGGCAGATCATGCAGTCTCCTCCCTTCGCCGGGGCCATGCCGCGCTTCATCGGCGATGACGATACGGATGAGGCAGGCTTTGCCGCAGCTGCAACCCTCGGCGGCCATGGCATCCGCGTCGGCCCGGCGCCGCAGACCGTCGCCGCCTATGGCCTGCCTGATGTGGCCGCGGTCGCTGCGTGGCTGGCCCAGGGGCTTCCGGCATGAGCGGCACGTCCTGGGGCACCCTCGATCTTGCGCCCATCGGCAACTGCACCGTCAGCGCACTCCTCGATGCCAATGCCCGGCTCGTCTGGGCATGCGTGCCGCGCGCCGATGGCCCGGCGATCTTCTCGGCGCTCCTCGGCGGCGCGGATCCAGCCGGCGAGGCAGCGCGCGGCCTCTGGGCGATCGACCTCCACGACCAGGTGGCGGCCGAACAGCATTACGAGCGGAACACCGCGGTCCTGCGCACCACGCTCACCGATGCTGATGGCGCCAGCCTTGAAATCACCGATTTCTGCCCGCGTTTCCGTCAGCATGGACGCACCTACCGGCCGACTGCCTTCGTGCGGGTGCTGCGCCCGCTTGCCGGGGCGCCGCGCATCCGGGTGCGGCTGCGCGCGCTGGCCGGCTTCTCCGCCCGCCCGGCTGAAAGCACCAGCGGTTCCAACCACATCCGCTACCTCACCGAGGCGCTGCCGCTGCGCCTCACCACCGATCTTCCCGTCTCTCACATCACCGAGGAACGCTGGTTCCGGCTGGAAGGCACTCGGCGGATGTTCCTTGGCCCCGACGAGCCCTTCCAGGGCGATCTCGGCCAGGCGGTGCGCGCCATGTACGACCAGACGGTCGCGGAATGGCAGGAATGGGTGCGCGGCCTCGCCCTGCCGCTCGAATGGCAGAATGTCGTCATCCGCGCTGCAATCGCGCTGAAGCTCTGCCAGTTCGAGGAAACGGGCGCGATTGTCGCTGCGCTTACCACCTCCATCCCCGAGGCGCCGAACTCGGCGCGCAACTGGGATTATCGCTTCTGCTGGCCGCGCGACGCCTATTTCACCGTGCAGGCGCTCAACCGCCTCGGCGCCCTCGATGTCCTCGAAAATTATCTCGGGTATCTGCGCAACATCGTCGATGCCGCCGGCGGCGGCCACATCCAGCCCCTCTACGGCATCGGCCACGAAGCGCATCTGCCCGAGCGCATCGTGGAAACCCTCCCGGGCTATCGCGGCATGGGGCCGGTCCGGGTCGGCAACCAGGCGCACGAGCATCTCCAACACGATGTCTACGGCCAGATCCTCCTGTCGTCCGTGCAGGCCTTCTTCGATCAGCGGCTGCTGCGCCCGGCCGGGATCGACGATTTCCATGCGCTCGAGCGCGTGGGTGAGCGCGCCTTCGCCCTCCACGACCAGCCGGATGCCGGCCTCTGGGAGTTCCGCACCCGCGCGCATGTCCACACCTATTCCGCGCTGATGTGCTGGGCCGGCTGCGACCGGCTGGCGTATGCCGCCGAGGCCGTCGGCCTCGCCGACCGCGCCACCCACTGGCGCGCCCGCGCCGAGATCATCCGCGCCGCCATCGAAACCCGTGCCTGGAACGCGCCGGCCAACGCATTTTCCGCCGCTCTCGATGGCGACGGGGTCGATGCAAGCCTGCTGCAGATGGTGGAGCTTCGCTTCCTGCCGCCGGACGAGCCGCGGTTTCTGTCCACCTTCGCCCGTGTCGAACGCGAGCTGCGGCGCGGCGGGCACATGCTCCGCTATGCCGAGCCGGACGATTTCGGCACGCCCGAAACCGCGTTCAACTTCTGCACCTTCTGGCTGATCGAGGCGCT